>CAXUCM010000298.1:0-4846 GCA_964249315.1 uncultured Acetobacteraceae bacterium
ACGGAACCCGCTCCAGCTCGTTGTTTTGGCGAGCATCTTTATCCGATCAGATGATGCTCTAAGCCTTGAGCGGGTCCAGGGCAGAGCCCTGGCCTTCCTCCCCTCGCGGCCGGTCAAGCCACCGGCTCGCGCGCACGCGGATCGCCGAGCGGGCCGGCCGCTCGACCAGGTGGTGCAGCAGGCTGGCGCTCGCCTGCACGGCAACGCAGATGCCGACCACGAGGAAGGGCGTCGTGCTGGGATGCAGGCGCGACGCCAGGCCGCCCCAGAGCAGCAGCACGAAGGCATGGCACATGTAGACGGCGTAGGAGGTCTCGCCGAGGTAGCGCGCGATCGCGCCGAGCCTGCCGTGCCAGCCGGGCGTCAGCGACAGGAACAGGATCAGCCAGGCCATCGCGGCGAAGAACAGCCCCGCATGGTTCGAGGCGGCGAGCAGCGGCAGCGCGCACCAGCCGGACGCGAGTGCGAGATGGCGCACCCGGCAGAGCGCCGAGAAGGCGTGGCCAGCCAGCAGCCGCAGCAGCGCGCCGAGCGCGAACTCTCCCGTCACCCGCGGCACCACCCAGGCGAAGTGCGACAGCTGCCCGCTCTCGATGCCGCAGATCACCAGCCCGGCGATGCTGCAGCCGCAGAGCAGCAGCAGCGGCCGGGATGCGGCGAGGATGCCGCGGAACAGCAGCGGCGCCAGCGCATAGGCCACGCATTCGCTGCTGATCGACCAGGAGGGGAAGTTCCAGGCCTCTCCGGTCGGCAGCGCGAAGCCGTGCAGCAGCAGCACCTGCTCGATCAGGGCGGCCCCCGAGAACGCGCTCGCATCGTTGGGGTGGAAGCCCACGGCCAGGCGCAGGCCACCGAGCAGGGCGACGAACGCCGCCAGCATGACCAGGTGGATCGGATAGAGCCGGGCCACGCGCGCGAGCAGGAAGCTCGCCACCGCGCGGCGGCGGTCCGGGCGGTGCAGGATGCGCGGATGCACGTGGAACAGGACGAAGCCCGATAGCAGGAAGAAGCAGTCGACCAGGACCGGGCCCTTGCCGAGCATGCCGGCCGACTGTTGCAGACGGAACGGTTCCAGCGGCGCCAGGTGGAACAGGACCACCCACCAGGCGAGCAGCGCCCGCAGGCTGGTCAATGCGCCCATGTCGGCGGGGAGGGCGTGCTGCAGCCGAGTTCCCGCGTGAGCATCCATGTGTGTCGGTCCGGCGCGATATGGGATAGCGCGACATCGTAGCGATGCCGGCATGAAGATCCGGTTAACGGCGCCTCACCTCGTGACCGCGACGGGGCTTGGAGCCCGCGCGCTCTGACATTACCTGTTGGGCTTCGAGAACAGGATGCTGGCGCCCATGCCCGTTACGTCTCCGGCCGCGTCCTCCGCCGTCGCCACCTTGCCCGCGCCCACGCTGGCGGAACTGCCGAACTGGGATCTGGCCGATCTCTATGACGGGATGCAGAGCGAGGCGTTGGCGCGCGATCTCGACGAGGCGGCGGCGCGGGCGCGGGAGTTCGCCCGGGTGCATGCGGGCCGGCTGGCCGGCTACGATGCCGCCGGCCTGGCCGATGCGATCGCCGAGTACGAGCGCATCGACGAGCTACTCGGGCGGGCTTCTTCCTATGCCGGGTTGCTGTTCTCCGGAGATTCCACGGACTCCCGGATCGCCCGATTCAGCCAGTCGATCAGCGAGCGGGTGACGGTGATCGGCAGCGACCTGGTGTTCTTCACGCTCGAGCTGAACCGGATCGAGGAGGCCCTCCTCGCCGAGCGGCTGCGCGATCCGGCGCTCGCGCACTGGGCGCCGTTCCTGCGCGACCTGCGCGTGTTCCGGCCGCATCAGCTTTCCGACGAGATCGAGCGCCTGCTGCACGAGAAGGAGGTCACCGGACGCGCCGCCTGGAGCCGGCTGTTTGACGAGACCATGGCCGGTCTGCGCGTACAGATCGGCGAGGAAGCGCTGACCGTGGGTGCCGCGCTGAACCGGCTTTCGGACCGCGACCGCGCCGTCCGCGAGACCGCCGCGCGCGCGATCGGCGCGCTGTTCAAGGCCAACATCAAGCTGTTCTCGCTGATCACCAACACCCTGATCAAGGACAAGGAGATCGCCGACGGGTGGCGCCGCTACCCGCGTCCGGGCAGTGCGCGCAATCGCGGCAACATGGTGGAGGACGAGGTGGTCGAGGCGCTGGTCGGCGCCGTCACCGAGGATTACGGGCGGCTGTCGCACCGCTACTACACGCTCAAGGCGGGCTGGCTCGGGCTGGACAAGCTCGAGCATTGGGACCGCAACGCACCGCTGCCGGGGGACACGGACCGGCTGATCGGCTGGGACGAGGCACGCGCGCGGGTGCTGGGCGCCTATCGCAGCTTCGATCCGCAGGTCGGCGAGATCGCCCAGCGCTTCTTCGATCGTCCCTGGATCGATGCGTCCCCGCGCCCGGGCAAGGCCGGCGGCGCCTTCGCGCACCCGACGGTGCCGGCGGCACACCCCTACATCCTGCTGAACTATCACGGCCGGGCACGAGACGTGATGACGCTGGCGCACGAGCTCGGACACGGCATCCACCAGAGCCTCGCCGCCGAGCAGGGCTACCTGATGTCGGGCACGCCGCTGACGCTGGCGGAGACCGCGAGCGTGTTCGGCGAGATGCTGACCTTTCGCGCCCTTCTCGATGCCGAGACCGATCCGGGACGACGCCGGCTGATGCTGGCCGGAAAGGTCGAGGACATGCTCAACACCGTGGTGCGGCAGATCGCCTTCTACCGGTTCGAGACGCTGCTGCATGACGAGCGCCGGCAGGGCGAGCTGCTGCCCGAGCGCATCGGCGAGATCTGGCGGCAGGTGCAGGTCGAGAGCCTGGGGCCCGCCTTCAACTTCACCCCCGAATACGACGTGTTCTGGGCCTACGTGCCGCACTTCGTGCACTCGCCGTTCTACGTCTATGCCTACGCCTTCGGGGACTGCCTGGTGAATGCGCTGTACGGGGTGTTCGCCTCCGGGCATCCCGGCTTCCAGGCCAAGTATCTGGAGATGCTGCGCGCCGGCGGCGCCAAGCGGCATCGGGAGTTGCTGGCGCCGTTCGGGCTGGACGCCACCGACCCGGCCTTCTGGCGGCGCGGGCTCGACGTCATCGCCGGCTTCATCGACGAGCTGGAAGCCGCCTGATGGCCGAACGTGACCTCGACCGCGCCAGCATGTTCGGCGAGCTGCGCCGGCTCGCCCGCACGTCCGGGGCGGTCGGCGGCATCGCCGCCCGCCTCGCCGGCGAACGCTTCGGCATCCGCACCAACAAGACCGCGCACGCGGAGGATCTGCGCGCGGTGCTCGGCGGCCTGAAGGGGCCGCTGATGAAGGTGGCGCAACTGCTCTCGACCATCCCCGACGCGCTGCCGGACGAGTACGCCGCCGAGCTCGCACAGCTGCAGGCGAACGCGCCGGCGATGGGCTGGTCGTTCGTGCGCCGGCGCATGACGAGCGAACTCGGCGCCGGCTGGGAGGGCAGGTTCGGCCGCTTCGGCCACGAGGCGGCGGCGGCGGCGAGCCTCGGCCAGGTGCATCGCGCGACGCTGCCGGACGGGCAGGAGGTCGCCTGCAAGCTGCAGTATCCCGACATGCCCTCGACGGTGGAAGCCGATCTGCGTCAGCTGCGCGTGGCGATGGGCATCTACCATCGCATGGACAACGCGATCCAGCAGGACGAGATCTACAAGGAACTGGCGGAAAGGCTGCGCGAGGAGCTCGATTACGAGCGCGAGGCGGCGCACCTGCGACTGTACGGCATCATGCTCGGCGACTTCCCGCTGGTGACGATACCGAAACCGGTCGAGGCGCTGTCGACCGCGCGGCTGCTGACCATGCAGTGGGTCGAGGGCAAGACCTTCAAGCAGCGGCTCGAGGAGGATCCCTCCCAGGAGAGCCGCAACCGCATCGCCGAGGCGCTGTTCGGCGCCTGGTACACGCCGCTCTATCGCTACGGCGTCATCCACGGCGACCCGCATCTGGGCAACTTCCTGATCCGCCAGGATGACGGGCTGAACCTGCTGGATTTCGGCGCCATCCGGATCTTCCCGCCGCGCTTCGTGCGCGGGATCATCGACCTGCACGAGGCGATCCGCACCGACGACCAGGATCTGGCGCACCACGCCTACGAGACCTGGGGCTTCACCGACCTCGACCACGAGAAGATGGACGTGCTCAACGGCTGGGCTCGCTTCCTCTATGAGCCGCTGCTGGACGACCGGGTGCGGCCGATCCAGGAGAACAGCGATCCGCAATATGGCCGTTCGGTGCTGGAGAAGGTGCATGCCGGGCTGAAGCGCACCGGCGGGGTCAAGCCGCCGCGCGAGTTCGTGCTCATCGACCGCTCCGCCGTCGGCCTCGGCAGCGTATTCCTGCGGCTCGGTGCCAGGTTGAACTGGTGCCGCATGTTCCACGAGCTGGTCGACAACTTCAACGAGGCGGAGCTGGCCGAGCGTCAGCGCGCGGCACTCGCCGAGACGCGAGTGCCGCCGCCGCTCGTCCGCGCGTAGCCGGGGTCTACTCGCCGGCGACGATGCGCAGGGTCGGGCGGCGCAGATGGGCAAGGTCGCGATAGATCGACAGGTAGTCCTCGGCCATGCGACGCGCAGTGAAGCGGGTCTCGAAGCGATGGCGGATCGATGCCGTGGTGAGCTCGCCCAGCCGGTTCACGGCGCTGATCGCGCTGGTCTCGTCCTCGACGATGAAGCCGGTCAGGCCGTCCTCGATCACTTCCGGCACCGAGCCGCGGTTGAACGCGATCACCGGAGTGCCGCACGCCATCGCCTCGATCATCACCAGGCCGAACGGCTCCGGCCAGTCGATCGGCATCA
>CAXUCM010000299.1:0-4826 GCA_964249315.1 uncultured Acetobacteraceae bacterium
CGCCCAGCCCATCAGGCGCGCGCCGTCGACGTCGCGGACGGCGCTCGGCAGGGCGGTGGAAACCAGGAACTCGTTGAACGAGAACAGTCCGATGCCCAGCGAGACCGTCAGCAATGGTGCCCGGAAGCGAGGCTGCAGCAGGCTGCGCCACCGGTCGGCGGCAGGCCAGGGCTCCGCCCTGGACCCGCTCAAGGCGAAGCCTTGAGAACCCATTTATTCATCAGGCCAACCGGTCGATGTCTCGCGCCGGCCCGAGATCGAGGATTTCAGCAGGCCACTCACCAGCTCCGTGAGCTTCACCGCGTGGTTGAAGCCGGCGACGGTGAAGGTCCCGCCGGCGATGTCGTCGCGCAGTGCGGCGTAGACGCCCGCGACGTTGGCGGCGGCATCGGGCATGTCGGCGAGCTCGCCTTCGTCGACAGGCTGGGCCTCGCCGTCCAGCGAGAGTGTCAGGCGCCCCGACTGGAAGCCGCGCGCAGCGCACCCGTCCAGACGCACGGTCGCCTTTTCCCCGACCACGTTCATGAAGAACGGGGTTTCGGGAGGACGCCCGCCGGCCACTTCGACCGACAACGTGCCGCCGGCCGCCAGGTGGCCCTGCACCAGCAGATGGTCGAAGGTGACGCGCCGCCGCCGCTCGCCGTCCGCATCGATCTCGGGATATTGCGCCGTCGCCAGAGCGTTCGCATCGCGCAACGGCCCGGCGATCGCGAGAGCCAAATCGATCGTGTGTCCACCCTGGATCGTGACGAGGTTGGCGAAATTCGCCGGATCCTCCAGATAGATGAACGGCGCCGCGACCTTCGGCCCGAACCCGGCCGTCGCCGAGTAGGTGCTGACGCTCAGCACGCGTCCGAGCGCGCCGGACGCGATCAGATCCCATGCCCGCCGAACCACCGGGCTGCCGCGCAGCTGCAGCCCGATCGCCGCGTGAACGCCGGCCCTGCGCGCCGCCGCCGCGATCTCCTCCGCCTCCGCCACGCCGCGGCCCAACGGCCATTCGCTGTAGACGTGCATGCCGGCGTCGAGCGCGGCGAGGACCAGCTCGCGGTGATCCGGAACCCGGGTCGCCACCGTGACGAGGTCGACGCCCCCCGCACGGATCAGATCCATGCCGCCGGCATAGGCCGCCGGCACGCCGAAGGCCCTGGCCGCTTCGTCGGCCGTCTTCCGGCTGCTCGTGGCCACGGCGACGAACTCCAGCCCGGCCAGACCCTGCACGGCGGGCACATGCCCGTCCCGTGCCCAGCCGCTCCCCGCATTCGCACCGACAATCCCGACACGCAATACCATCGAGGTTCCTCCTCTAGCCTTGCGCCTATCGTAAAGACAAAGCGGTGGCCGAGCCGGATAACGCACCGAATAAACGAATGGATTCTCAAGGCTTCGCCTTGAGCGGGTCCAGGGCAGAGCCCTGGCCTTAAAGCGCCAGCCCCAGCATCAGCGCGATATTCTGGATCGCGGCTCCGGAGGCCCCTTTGCCGAGATTGTCCAGCCGTGCGGTCAGCAGTGCGTGCGGATGGCGGTCGCTGGCATGCACCGCGAGTTCCATCCCGTCGCCGCCGGCAAGCGCCTCGGCGACGAGGTCGGCGCCAGCCTCGCGCACCACGACACGGTCCGACCCGGCATACCAGTCCTGCAGGCAGCCGCGCAGCGCGTCGCCGTCGGCGCCGCTCTCGAGCCGGTCCAGGTGCAGCGGGATCGAGACGATCATGCCCTGGCGGAAATGCCCGACCGAAGGCACGAACAGCGGCCGCGTCGCCAGGCCCGCCTGCACCATGATCTCCGGGACGTGCTTGTGCTCGAGCCCGAGCCCGTAGAGCTGGAACGCCGGACCGCCGCTGGCCTCGTGCGCCTCGATCATGGCTCTGCCGCCGCCGGAATAGCCGCTCACCGCGTTGATCGAGATCGCCGCATCGGCGGCGAGCAGCCCGCTCGCCACCAGCGGATGCAGCAACGCGACGGCGCCGGTCGCGTAGCAGCCCGGGTTCGACACGCGCGGAGCGCGCGCGATCGCCTGGACCTGACCCGGCCGCAACTCGGCAAAGCCGTAGGTCCAATCCCCGGACGTACGAAACGCCGAGCTGGCGTCGAGCACGCGCGGCGCGCGGTCGAGGGTGCCGAGCCGTGCCACCGCCTCGCGCGCAGCCTCGTCGGGCAGGCAGAGCACTACGAGCTCGACCGAGGCCATCAGCTCGAGCCGAGCGGCCGGGTCCTTGCGGCGATCCGGGTCGATCGAACGCAGCATGACGGGCAGAGCACGCAGCCGATCGCGGATGCCGAGGCCGGTGGTGCCGGCCTCGCCGTCGATGAACAGGCTGGCGACCATACGGTCCGGCCGCCGCCTCGGCTCAGCGCTTGGAGAACTGGAAGGAGCGGCGCGCCTTCATCCGGCCGTACTTCTTGCGCTCGACCACGCGGCTGTCGCGGGTCAGGAAGCCCGCCACCTTGAGGATGCCGCGCAGGTTCGGCTCGTAATAGGTCAGCGCCCGGCTGATGCCGTGGCGCATCGCGCCGGCCTGCCCCGACAGCCCGCCGCCGGTGACGGTGCAGAACACGTCGAACTGGTTGTAGCGGTCGGCCACCAGGAACGGCTGGGTGATCAGCATGCGCAGCACCGGCCGGGCGAAATACTGCCCGACCTTCTTGCCGTTGACGCTGATGTCGCCCCGGCCGGGCTTGATCCAGACGCGGGCGATGGCGTTCTTGCGCCGGCCAGTGGCGTAGGAGCGGCCGAGCGCGTCGCGCTTGGGCTCGCGCATCGGCGTCTCGGCCGGCGTGACCGCGACGCCGGCGTTCGTCGCCAGGTCGCGCAGGTCGGCCAGGGTTCCGGTGCGGGTCTCGCCGCGAGGGCTCGTCTGTGTGTCTGACATGATCAGGCCGCGATGCTCTTCCTGGAGTTGACCGAGTTCTTGCGGTTCAGCGCCGCGACGTCGAGCGGCTGCGGCTGCTGGCCGTCATGCGGATGCGCGGTGCCGGCATACACGTACAGATGCTTCATCTGCGCGCGCTGCAGCGGACCGCGGGTGATCATGCGCTCGACCGCCTTGCTGATCACGTGCCCGGGATTCTTGCCGGACAGGCGCTGCTCGATGGTGCGCTGCTTGATGCCGCCGGCAAAGCCGGTGTGGTAGTGGAACAGCTTCTGCCCGGCCTTGTTGCCGGTCAGCCGAACCTTCTCGGCATTGACCACCACGACGTTGTCGCCGCAATCCACGTGCGGGGTGAATTGCGGCTTGTGCTTGCCGCGCAGACGCTGCGCGATGATGGCGGCGAGCCGGCCGAGAACGAGGCCGTCGGCATCGATCAGGACCCAGCCCTTCGTCACCTCCGCAGGCTTCAGCGAGAGGGTGGTCTTCATGGGCGGTCGGTTCCGTCTGTGGGCGTCACGGGAAGCCGCGGGTTATGACCAGAAGCACCGTTGCCGTCAAGCCCGTCGGAACTGTCCCCGTCGCCGACTAGGATCTTCTGAACGGTAACAGGATACCGCATTCGGGTGGAGCGTTGGCCGGATTTCGCGCGACATGGTAAGCCGGCGGCTCAGCGGAGGCGGATGCGTGAGAAAGCTGGCGACGGCAATCATCCTGGCGGTCGTGCTGGCGGGCGGCTGGTTCATCGTCGAACAGGTCGGACGCGTCCGGTTGCGCGACGCGATCGCGCAGACCCGCGCGCAGCTGGGCCCGGACGGCAGCTTCACCTACGCGAGCGCGAAGCCGGCCCCGTTCCGGCTCGGCGCCGATTTCACCGCGGTGCAGGTGCGCCGGCACGGGATGGTCATGAATACCGGACGGCTCTCCTTCAGCCGCGTCTTCGGCAGGCGCATCGGCCACGCCGTGCTGCAGGACGTGCAGGTCGAGGCGAACGGCGTCAGCCTGCATGCCGACCGCATCGTGGCCGACCGCATCGTGGCCGACCGGCTTCGCGCGGAGCCCGCGCACGGATCGCCCGAGTTCGGCGACCTGGATCTCGGCAGCCTGCAGGCGGACCTGATCGAGACGCACGCCCAGGCGACGCCGGGCGTCGGCGTCCGGCTCGCGCACCTCTCGATGCACCAGGATGCGCACGTCGATGGCGGCTTCTCGCAGGACTCGACCGCGACCGGAATCGTCGTGCTCGGCGGCGGCGGGCCGGTCGCGACCGCGGCGCGCGGGACCGTCCATGTCGAGCGAGCCGCCGCCCTCGGCCCGGTCGAGAGCCGGTCGAGCCTGGGCGATCTCGTGGTGCCGGTGCAGAGCTCGCTGGGACGCGCGCTCGGCCAGTTCGGCATCCTGGGCGCGCACGGCTCGATGCAGAGCAGCGCGCGCTACGATCCGCAGGCGCAGCGCGTCGCGGCCGGTCCGACCGTGCTGCAGCTGGACGGCATCGGCCGGCTCGAAGTCACGCTCGGCATGGACCGGCTGCCGGCCGCGAGCCCGTCCGGCGACGCGGCGGTGCCTTCGGCCCAGCAGATGCTGCAGCGCGTGGCGCAGGCGCGACTGACCGGCCTCGCGCTGACCTACGACGATGCCGGGCTCGCCGGAGACGTGATCGCGACCTTTGCCCAGCGCGCCGGCGCGACGCCCGCGCAGTTCCGGGCGGCGATCAGCGCCAACATCGAGCAGCATATGCAGGGCGAGCCCGACGGGCCGCAGCTGCAGTTCCAGCAACAAGCGGTCCGGTTCCTGTCCGATCCGCGCCGGTTCGTCATCACCCTGCAGCCGCCCTCGCCGCTGCCGCTGCCGGCACTCGCGCTCCTGAACCAGCTGGCGCCGGCGGACGCGGCGCGGAGCGTCGGCCTGCACGTCAAGGCGGACTGATCCGTGCCGGCGACGGAACCGGTGCACGTC
>CAXUCM010000300.1:0-1920 GCA_964249315.1 uncultured Acetobacteraceae bacterium
CATCGAGGGCGGCCTGCGCGCGCGCCTGTGGCGAGACGGGATCAGGCGCGGCCGGCGCGTCCGGCGGCAGCAGCCGCTGGAGCGCCCGGCTGGCCGCACGCAAGGCGGCGGCCGGCCCCTGGTTGCGGCGATCGGTCGGCGCGATCTCGGCCAGTGCGGCGGCGATCGCCTCGCCGCGACGCTCGCTCTGCTGCAGCGCCTGGCGGGTACCGGCAAGTGCCGCCTCCTCGTCCGGCTGCGGCGACAGGGCCGAGAGGTCCTCCACCGACTGGCGCAGCCAGGACTCCTCGCGGGCAGCCTCGTCGAGCCTGGCCTGCGCCGCGGCAAGGGCGGCGGTCGCCTCCATCCAGGTGCGATAGTGCCGCGCCACCGCCTGGCGCAGCGGCGGCGCGGTGCCGAACGCGTCGAGCAGGTCGAGATGGGTGGCCGGGTCGGCGAGTCCGTGCTGCTCGTGCTGGCCCTGGATCTCGACCAGCAGCCCGGCCGCCCGTCGCAACAGCCCGATGCCGATCGGCTGGTCGTTCAGGGTGGCGCGCGAACGGCCGTCCGCGGTGAGGATCCGGCGCAGCACCACCGGTTCGCCGGCATCCTCCGCGGACAGCACGATGCCCTGCTCGGCGAGCAGCGCGTGCAGCGGATGGGCGGCGGCCACGTCGAAGCAGGCGCTCACCGAGGCCTGCGCGGCGCCGCGACGCACCAGCCCGGCGGCGGCGCGCTCGCCGAGCGCCAGACCCAGACTGTCGAGCAGGATCGACTTGCCGGCGCCGGTCTCGCCGGTCAGCACGGTCAGGCCCGGCTGCAGCGCCAGGTCGAGCTTCTCGATCAGCACCACGTCGCGGATCGAGAGCAGGGTCAGCATCGGATGCGACAGGCAGGTTTTAGAACACCGCGTGCAGGGCGCGGCTGAAGAAGCCCGGCCGCGGGGTGGCGAGCGACTTGTCCTGCGCTGCGCCGGCGTCCGGCTGGTCCTGGGTGCGACCCGGCAGCGGGATGTTGGCCGCGAGCGCGTGCGAGGCGCGCAGGTCGGCGTAGCTGTTCTGATACCAGGGGCTGCCCGGATAGTTGTAGCCGAGCACCGCGGCGGTGCGACGGGCCTGGTCGGTCAGGCCGAGCTTCAGGTAGATCTCGACCAGACGCGACAGCGCCTCGGCGGCATGGTTGGTGGTCTGGAAGTCCTGCACGACGCGCTGGTAGCGGTTGATCGCCGCCTCGTAGTAGCGCTGCTGCTCGTAGTAGCGGCCGATCAGCATCTCCTTGCCGGCGAGGTGATCCCGGCACAGATCGACCTTGAGGCGGGCATCGCGGGCGTAGGCGCTGTCGGGAAAGCGGGTGACGACGTCCTGCAGCGCCGACATCGCCTCGACGGTGCCCTGCTGGTCGCGCTGGATGTCGGCGATCTGCTCGTAGTAGCAGAGCGCGCGCAGGTAGTAGGCGTAGGCGGCGTCCTTGCTGGTCGGGTGCAGCTGCAGGAAACGCTCGAGCTGGGCGATCGAGTCCGCGTAGGAGTTCTGCAGGTAGAGCGCGTAGCCCTCCATGAGCTGCGCGTTCGAGACCCAGGCCGAGTACGGGTAGTTCTGCTGGATCGCATCGAACTCGCGGGCGGCGAGCTGGTAGCGACCGTCATGCAGGGCGTCGACGCCGTTATTGTACAGCGTCTCCGGCGTCTGGTTGGCGGTGATCTGCGGGACCGGCTTGCTGCCGCTGGAGAACGGGTTGATCGCATCGAGCGTCGAGCAGCCGGGCAGCAGCAACGCGCCCGCCAGCGTCCAGGCCGGGATCGCTCGTCTGCTGCTCGACATGCCGGGTCTCCGAAGGGGCCCGCTTTATATCATGGGAGCCGAGTGAAGGAAGGGGGGGGGGGGGGGGGGGGGGGGGGGCGGGCGGGGGGGGGGGGGGGGGGGGGCGGGGGGCGGGGGGGGG
>CAXUCM010000300.1:1930-4810 GCA_964249315.1 uncultured Acetobacteraceae bacterium
GGCTCTGCCCTGGACCCGCTCAAGGCTCAGCCTTGAGAATCCGTTCAGGCAGCTAGGCGGGCTTTGTCGGCTGGGACCGGGCGGCCGGCTGGTCGCCAGGCGGCGGCATCGGCGAGCAGCTTGCGCAACAGCCGGTTGTTCAGGCCATGGCCGGAGCGGTATCCGACGAAGCTGCCGCGTATGGCCAGGCCGGCGAGGGCGAGGTCGCCGACCACATCGAGCATCTTGTGACGCACGAACTCGTCGTGACGGCGCAGCCCGGCCGGATTGAGCACGCGCAGATCGTCCACCACGACGGCGTTGTCGAGCGAGCCGCCGCGGGCGAACCCGGCTTCGCGCAGCGTCTCGATCTCGCCCAGCAGCGCGAAGGTGCGGCAGGCGGACAGCTCGCGACGGAAGCCGGCCTCGGTCAAGATCATGCTGTAGGCCTGATGGCCGATCGCGCGCGCCGAAAAGGCGATCGACATCGACAGGCTCAGGCAGGCTGCCGCAGCGGGGCGCAGCTCGGCGAAGGCGCCTTCGTGCTCGACGCGGACCGGCTTGAGCACCTCGATTGCGCCGGCGGCCGCCGTGAGCTGGGTCCGGCCGGCGCAGTCGATCAGGAACACGAAGGGCGCCGCCGACCCGTCGAGTGCCGGGATCTCGGGGCCGTCCACCTCGACGCGCACGTTATCGATGCCGCAGCCGGCCAGCGCGGCCATGATGTGCTCGATGGTCGAGATCCGTATGTCCGGCTGCGACGGGCTCGCGATCACCGTGCTGAGCCTGGTGTCGACGACGTGGTCGTGGCGGGCCGGGATGTCGACACCGAGATCGACCCTGCGGAAGACGATGCCGTGATCGGCCGGAGCGGGCAACAGGCGCAGGTTGAGCGTGCGGCCGGTATGCAGCCCGACGCCCTGGCAGGAGATCGGGTTGCGCAACGTGTGCTGGCGACAACGGCCGAGCCGTGCCGGCAGGGCAGCCTCGCCGTCCTGGGCCTCACTGGCGCGAAGGACGGCCGGCCCGCCTTCGAGACTAGCCGAGCCTTCCATATCCTAACCTCTTGCGCGCAGTTGGCATCTCAGCTGTAGGCGCACCCAGGGGTGCGCGCCAGTCAAGCTTTATTGCCGAGTATTTCGTCGCAAGTCATTGTCCGTGTTGGAAATCTCATACCGATCTCCAACCGATCCGGCTTCAGGATTGGCGACGCAGGAAGGCGGGGATGTCGAGCCCGGTCTCCTCGCCGCCGGCCGGACGCACGGACGCGGACGGTTCTGCGGCGGTCTCGCGCAGCTGCGGCGTGCCATGCGGCTCGGCTTGTCGAGGCTCGCCCGGTGCCGCGGACGCGCTGCCCGGGGCTCCCGGAGGCGCGCCCTGCGGGGTGCCGGCGCCCCGCCGCAGCGCTCCGGTGACGATCCCGAACAGGCTGCGGCTGGGCGCCTGCGGCTCGACCGCACGCGGCGGTTCCGAGAACAGGCCGGCACGCGGCGAGGCGGGACGCGGGCCCATCGGGATCTGGTGCGGCAGCGCGTTCGCCGGCGGCGCCTGCACCGGGGCATGCTGTTCCAGTCGCGCCGCCTCCTGGCTCAGGCGACCGGCGCCGTAGCCCGACGTGGCGCCTGCGGCCGGGAGTGCCGTCGGACCCTGGTACTGGGCCCAGCTCTCCTGCGCCGCATGCGCCGGCTGCAGCGCCGGGTTCGGGGTCAGCACCGGGGCGCCGATCGGACCGGTGGCGGCGACCGCCTTGCGCTGGCCGGCGCGGGCGCCGAAGCCGAGCGGGCCGCCATAGCCCGCGATCGGCGGCGGCGGCGGAGCCGCCTCGGCCATGCGCGGCCGGTCGGCCTGCGCCGGCAGCGGCGTGTCGATCCCCGTGGCGACCACCGAGACCCGGATCCGCCCGTTCAGCCCGTCATCGATGGCCGAGCCGAAGATGATGTTGGCGTCCTCGGCAACCTCTTCGCGTATGCGGTTGGCGGCCTGGTCGACCTCGAACAGCGTCATGTCGTCGCCGCCGGTGATGTTGATCAGCAGCCCGCGCGCACCGGCCATCGAGGTGTCCTCGAGCAGCGGGTTGGAGATCGCGGCCTCCGCGGCGCGGATCGCGCGGTTCTCGCCGTCGCTCTCGCCGGTGCCCATCATCGCCTTGCCCATCTCGGCCATGACGGTGCGGATGTCGGCGAAGTCGAGATTGACCAGGCCCGGGGCGACCATAAGGTCGGTGACGCCGCGCACGCCCATGTAGAGGACGTGGTCAGCCATCTTGAAGGCCTCCTTCCAGCCGGTGCGCTCGTTGGCCAGGCGGAACAGGTTCTGGTTCGGGATGACGATCAGCGTGTCGACGAACTGCTGCAGCTCGGCGATGCCGGTCTCGGCCGCCTTGCTGCGGCGGATGCCCTCGAAGGTGAACGGCTTGGTGACCACGCCGACGGTGAGGATGCCGCGCTCGCGTGCCATCCGGGCGATCACCGGCGCCGCCCCGGTGCCGGTGCCGCCGCCCATGCCGGGGGTGATGAACACCATGTGCGCGCCGTCGAGATGGCGGGCGAGCTCGTCGGCAGCCTCCTCGGCGGCGGCGCGGCCGATCTCCGGCTTGGCGCCGGCGCCGAGTCCCTGGGTCAGGTGCGGGCCGAGCTGGATGCGCCGGTCGGCGCGGCTATGGGTGAGCTGCTGCGCGTCGGTGTTGGCGACGACGAACTCGACCCCCTGCAGCTGCAGCTGGATCATGTTGTCGACGGCGTTGGTGCCGCCGCCGCCGACGCCGATCACGGTGATCCGCGGCGTGAAGTCGGAATAGGTCTGCTGCGGGATGGTGAGGTTGAGGGTCATCGGATGGTCTCCCCGGGTGCTGAGGCTGGATAGGCGGCCGCCGTCGGCGACCGGGTTCGAGCGGTGGTGGGT
>CAXUCM010000301.1:0-4796 GCA_964249315.1 uncultured Acetobacteraceae bacterium
CGCCCTCGCAGAGCTGCACGAAGTCCATCTTCTCGCCGAGGGCCGCCGCCTCCGGCCAGGCGTCGAACAGCGCGCCGATCTTCGCCGCGGTGAGGTCGCCGCCGGCGGTCTCGAACCGCGGGCCGGTCGCCGGCACCGTGCTCGGCACGGTGAGGAAGATGTTGAGCGGTGCCGCGCGCGCGTCCTCGAGCATCCAGGCGATCCCCTCGGCGTCGCAGACATTGCCGATCTCGTGGCTGTCGCAGAAGATCGTGGTGGTGCCGTTGCGCAGCGCCGCCTCGGCATAGGCGCAGGCGGTCATCATGCTGCTCTCGATATGCAGATGCGGGTCGACCAGGCCGGGGGCGAGGATGCCGCCGCGCGCGTCGTAGCGCGCGAGGCCCTCGCCGCGGGCGGCGCCGGCCGGCCGCATCGCCGCGATCCGGCCCTGGCTGATCCACAGCTCGCGGTCCTCGAGCATGCGTGCCGAGTAGCTCGACAGCAGGCGCGCCCCGGTGATCACCAGGTCGGGTGCGGCGCGCCCGGCGGCGACGGCGGCGAGCTGTCGCGTCACCGCATGCAGCGGCGGGACGGAGAAGCGGGTCAGGGTCGCCGGGGGCTGGGTCATGCGGCATGGTAGCATCGGTGCGGCGACGGCATCCAACCGCCGCGGCCGGGTCGCTGGATCTGCGCGCGCCGGGCCTGCATAAGGCCGCATGCTCAGGGGCTTCCTCACCGTCGGCGGCTGGACCATGGCGAGCCGCGTGCTCGGGCTGGTGCGCGACCAGCTGCTCGCCGCCTTCCTCGGCGCGGGCCCGGCGCAGGACGCCTTCCAGGTGGCGGTGCGGCTGCCCAACATGTTCCGCCGGCTGTTCGGCGAGGGCGCCTTCAACGCCGCCTTCGTGCCGCTGTTCGCATCCCTGCTCGCCCGCGAGGGTGCGACGGTGGC
Source organism: uncultured Acetobacteraceae bacterium (assembly GCA_964249315.1). Lineage (GTDB taxonomy): Bacteria > Pseudomonadota > Alphaproteobacteria > Acetobacterales > Acetobacteraceae > Lichenicoccus. The sequence goes on from CAXUCM010000301.1 coordinate 929, forward strand.
GCGGCGCTTCGCCCGCGAGGCGCTGGGCGTGCTCGGCTTCTGGCTGCTCGGCCTGACCCTGCTCGGCGAGCTGTTCATGCCGCAGCTGATGTGGGTGATCGGCTCCGGCCTCGCGCGCAACCCGGCGACGTTCACGCTGGCGGTGCATCTGAGCCGGATCACCTTCCCCTATCTGATGCTGATCTGTGCCGCCGCCCTGGTCTCCGGCGTGCTGAACGGGCTCGACCGGTTCGGCGCCGCCTCGGCCGCCTACGTCGCCTTCAACGTCGTCGGCATCGGCTGCATCCTCTGGCTGACGCCGCACCTCGGGAGCGTCGCCGAGGCCGCGGCGTGGGGGTTCACCGCGTCCGGGGTGGTGCAGCTGGCGATGCTGCTGATCGCCTCGCGGCGCGCCGGCATGGGGCTCGGCGCGCTGCGGCCGCGACTGACGCCGGGCATACGCGAGCTGATGCGCCGGATGGTGCCGGGGCTGATCGGCAGCGGCATCGGCCAGCTCAACCTGACCGTCGATACGGTGATCGCCACCTGGCTGCCGCCGGGCAGCCTGGGGCTGATGTATTTTGCCGACCGGCTCAACCAGCTCCCGCTCGGCGTGCTGGGCAACGCCGCCGGCACCACGATGCTGCCGCTGCTGACCCGGCAGGTGCAGACCGGCGCGCTCGAGGCGGCGCAGGCGACGCAGAACCGGGCGCTGGAATACGGGCTGATCCTGACCCTGCCGGCGGCCCTGGCGCTCGCCACCCTGTCGGTGCCGCTGATGGCGACGCTGTTCGGCCACGGCGCCTTCACCGCGCGCGACGCGGTGCTGTCGGCGCAGTCGCTGTGCGGCTACGCGCTCGGGCTGCCGTTCTTCGTGCTGGTCAAGGTGCTGTCGCCGGGCTTCTTCGCGCGCGGCGACACCGCGACCCCGGTGCGCATCGGCATCGCCACGCTGGCGATCAATCTCGGCCTCAACCTGGCGCTGATGCGACCGCTCGCCCATGTCGGGCCGCCGCTGGCGAGCAGCCTGGCCGCGATCCTCAACACCGCCGCCCTGCTGCTGCTGCTGCTGCGTCGCGGCTGGCTGCGTCCGACGCGCAGGCTGCTCTCCCGGCTGGCGCGGATGCTGGTCTCGGCGCTGGCGATGGCGGCGGTGCTGCTGGCCGCACAACGCGCCCTGCCGCATCCGGTGCTGACGATGCATGGCGGCATGCGCGTCGCGACGCTGGCCGGATTGATCGGGCTGGGCATCGTTGCGTATGCGCTGGGATTGCTGGTCACGCGGGTGATCGGCCTCGAGCAGCTCGGACGCCGGACCCGACGCGCCGGCTCGACCTGACCAGCGATCGGGCAATGTGACCGTTTCGCGTCAGGAAAAGCCACTTTTTGCAACAGTACGCAACAACCGGCAGTTCCAGCGCCACGGCTCTGGCCTGGCCGGTCGAGGCGAAGCCTCGAGAATCCATTTGTCGGGAGATTTTACGCCGACTTTATGCGGAACCTTCTACAGCGGGCGCTGCGTCGCCGCTGCATGAATGGACCTGATCTTGCAGAGCGGGAGATCAATCCGGAAACGCAGCCAGCCAGGGATCGCAGCACAATGGAACAATCGCCGGGTTCATTCGCAGCGCGGATCGTCCGACGCCGGCATCGCGCCACATTCGCGCCGCTTCCGAACGCCCTGCTGCTCACCGCCTGCCTCGCCAGTCTCCCGCCCGTCAAGGCGCGCGCCCAGACGGCCCCGCCGACCGCTCCGGTGGCCGCCCCCGGGCCGGCTGCCGCGGCCGCGCCGGCTGCGGCACCGGCGCCGCCGGCCTCGTGGGCCAGCACGATCACGCTGGGCGCGCAGCTCGACGCCGGCATCCAGGGCAACGGCGACCGTCTGGCGGCCGGGGTGCACTACGGCCGCCTGTTCGACGACAAGGCCAACACCCTGCTGCTGAACCAGGTCCAGCTGACCGCCACCCGGCCGATCAACTCGAGCGCCACCGGCTACGATTTCGGCTTCACCCTGCAGGTCACCGGCGGCACCGATGCGCGCTTCCTGCATTATCTCGGCGAGTTCACGCAGCTCACCGACAGCCGCTACCAGCTCACCCTGCTGCAGGCCAACATCCTCGCCCACACGCCCTGGCTCTCCGCGGGTGGCATCGACTGGAAGCTCGGCCAGTTCGTCACCTCGATCGGCTTCGAGACGATCGATCCGAGCACCAACCCGTTCTACTCGCACTCCTACATCTTCAATTACGGACCGTTCCAGCACACCGGCCTGCTCGGCGAGTGGCACGTCAATCCGACCCTGGACGTTTACGGCCAGATCGATACCGGCGAGAGCACCACCTTCGGCGCGGGCAGCGGCGACAACAATGCCGAGCCCGCCGGCCTAGTCGGCTTCGGGCTGAACAATCTCGATGGCGGCAAGCTGACCTGGCTCGCCCTGCTGCATTTCGGCCCGGAGAACGCACTGCGGGCCGACCCGGACGCCAACGGCCAGATCCGCTACGAGGCGGACGGGATCCTCACCTACAAGCCGACCAGCGCGCTGACCCTGGTCACCGAGCTGAACTACCAGCACGATGACGGCTTCGGCGCCGACAGCTACGGCGCCTCGCAGTACATCTCCTACGGGCTGACGCCGACCGTCGCGCTGAACGGACGGGCCGAGGTGTATCGCGACAATGCCGGCTTCTTCGTGTTCTCGTTCCCCGGCAACCTCGACCCGGTGCGCGCGCTCGAGGGCCTGCCCAACACCTCGTTCAGCGCCGGTCGCGCCACCTACAGCGAGTTCACCGTCGGCTTCACCTACAAGCCGACGGTGCCGAAGGTCGCCACCCTGCTGTTCCGGCCGGAGATCCGCTGGGACAAGACGTTCAGCGGCACCCCCGCCTACGACGCACAAACCCAGACCGGAAACTTCACCTTCGGCGGCGACGTGGTGCTGGGGTTCTGACCCCGGCGCATCTCGTAGAGGTTTCCGGAGGCGGGCCTTCGGCGGGGTTTGGGGCGGAGCCCCGATTGGGCTAGACACGCCGGCATGTCGCTTCCCGCCTCGGATGGCGCCTCTCCCGCGATCGCCCAATGGTTCGCGCTCAAGGCGGAACATCCCGACGCGCTGCTGTTCTTCCGGATGGGCGACTTCTACGAGCTGTTCTTCGACGATGCCGCCGCCGCCGCCGGCGCGCTCGACATCGCGCTGACCGCGCGCGGCCAGCATGACGGCCAGCCGATCCCGATGTGCGGCGTGCCGATCGCGGCGCACGGCGCCTACCTCGCCCGGCTGATCCGGCGCGGCTTTCGCGTCGCCGTCGCCGAGCAGACCGAGCGGCCGCGTCCCGGCCAGAAGGGCCCGCTCAACCGCGCGATCGTGCGGCTGATCACCGCCGGCACGCTGACCGAGGACGAACTGCTCGAAGCCGGCCGCCCCAACCTGCTGCTGGCGCTGGTGCGCGGCGCGGAGGCGGCGAGCCTGGGTGCCGCCTGGATCGACGTCTCCACCGGCCTGTTCGAGACCGCGCGGCTCGATCTCGCCCGCCTCGACGAGCTGCTCGGCCGGCTCGATCCGGCGGAGATCCTGGCGGCGGCCGACCTGCCGCTCGGCGAGCTCGCGTCGCGACGCGCCCCGCTCGCCGCGGTGTCGCCGCCGCTCGCCGCCCGCGCCCGCCTCGCCGAGGCGTTCGGCGTGGCCAGCCTCGATGCGCTCGGCAGCTTCAGCGACGCCGAGGCGATGGCGGCCGGCCTGGCGCTGGATTATGTCCGGCACAGCCAGGCCGGCCGGCTGCCGCGCCTGTCGCGGCCGGCCAGTGCGACGCAGCAGGCGACGCTGGGCATCGACCCGGCGAGGGGCCGCCCCCCCCCCCCGCGGGGGGCCGCCCCCCGCGGCCCCCCCCCC
>CAXUCM010000302.1:0-4759 GCA_964249315.1 uncultured Acetobacteraceae bacterium
CCCCTGATAGGCCAGCATCAGCGCGTGGCTGTCGATGATCCCCGTCTCGGGCGAGTGCAGGGCGGAGTCGACCCGCAGCGCCGGTTCCATGGCGCGGGCCTCGTCGCCGGACAGCAGCGCCAGGTCGACGCCGTGGGCGGCGGCCTGGGCCTGGATCGTCTCGAGCCGGTTGGACTCCGCCGGGTCGCTGGCGACGATCAGCTTGCCGAGCTTGTGGATCGGCACGCCGTGGACGGCGCAGTAGTCGTACAGCGCGATACGGCCGGCGACGCAGAGCCGGGCGGTCTTCGCCGCGATCCCGCGCCATCTGCCCGCCTGCCCGGGCGGCATCGGCCTGACCACCGCGATGACGATGCTGCAATCCGGCTGGGTGATCGTCGGCAGCCTGCCGAGCCAGGACGGCACCACCAGGACCAAGGGGCAGGGCTGCCTGATCGTCCTGGATGCGCAGGGTCGCGTCGCCGGCGCGATCTCCGGGCCGGACATCAACGGTCCGTGGGGCAACATGGCGGTGATCGACCATGGCGCCACGGCGACGCTGTTCGTCAGCAATACCGGCTTCGGCGTCGGCGCCCCGGGCCAGGATCCGGTGCGCCAGGCCGACGTGCTGCGCCTGGAACTCACCATCCCCGACGGGCAGCCGCCGCGCGTCGCCAGGCGCACGGTGATCGCCGACGGGCTCGGAGAGCAGGCCGATAGCGGCGTCTTCATCATCGGGCCGACCGGTCTCGCCCTCGGCCGCGACGGCACGCTCTACGTCTCCGACGCGATCGACAATCGCGTCATCGCCATCCCCGACGCCGTCACCCGCACGACAAGCGCCGGCACCGGACGCGTCGTCACCCAGGACGGGCTGCTGCGCCGGCCGCTGGCGATGACGACGGCGCCGAACGGCAACCTGCTGGTCAGCAACGGCCTCAACGGCCAGTGCGTCGAGGTCGATCCGGCCACCGGCAAGCAGCTCCACGCGCTCTGGATCGATGCCAACCGGGCGCAGTCGCCGCCGGGCAGCGGCGACCTGTTCGGCATCGCGATGACGCCGGACGGCAACGGCTTCTACTACGTCAAGGACGAGGTCAACACGCTCGTGCTGGCGCGATGAGCGCACCGCGCTGTCCGTTCGCCTCGCGTCGCAGCTTCCTTGCCGGCGCCGGTGGTCTCGCCGGCCTGGTCGGCGTGGCCGCGGCGGCGCGTGCCGGCCAGGACGTGCTCAGCGACAAGGGCGTCAGCCCGGCGAGCCGGGGCGCCGGTCGGGAGGCGACCGAGCCGTTCCACGGGCCGCATCAGGCCGGCATCCTGACGCCGCAGCAGAGCCATACCTACTTCGCCGCCTTCGACCTGGAGGCGACCGATCGGCGCCAGCTCGAGGGACTGCTGCGCAGCTGGAGCGAGGCCGCGGCGCGGATGACGGCCGGGCAGACCGCGGCACCGCTCGAAGCTGACCTGTCCAGGCCGGGTGCCGATTCGGGCGATGCGATCGGCCTGGCGCCGGCCCGGCTGACGCTGACCTTCGGGTTCGGTCCGGGCCTGTTCATGCGGGACGGCCGGGACCGCTTCGGCCTGGCCCGGCTGCGGCCGGACGCGCTGGTCGATCTGCCGGCGTTCACCGGCGACCAGCTGATCGAGGCGCGCACCGGAGGCGACCTCTCGGTGCAGGCCTGCGCCGACGACCCGCAGGTGGCGTTCCACGCCGTCCGCCAGCTCGCGCGTCTGGCCTACGGCATCGCCCAGATCCGCTGGGTGCAGACGGGGTTCTCGCCGAGCTTCGCCGCCGACGACACCCCGCGCAACCTGATGGGGTTCAAGGACGGCACCCAGAATCCGCTGGCTCGGCCGGCCGCGGTCCAGAGCGGCGGCGAGACGGTGCGGGAGCCGCGCGGCCAGGCTGGCGCGCTCTGGGTCGAGGCGGACGGCCCGGACTGGATGCGAGGCGGCAGCTACGTCGTCGTGCGTCGGATCCGCGTCTCCCTGGAGCACTGGGATCGCACCGATACCGACTTTCAGGAGCAGGTGATCGGACGTCACAAGCTGTCCGGCGCGCCGCTCGGCAGCCGGCACGAGTTCGACCCGGTCGATCTCGACGCCAGCGACAAGGACGGCAACCCGCTGATCCCCGAGGACGCGCATGTCCGCCTCGCCGCCGCCGCCAGCAACGGCGGCGCGCAGATGCTGCGTCGCGGCTACGCCTACAATGACGGGGTCAGCTTCACCGCCGAACGCTGGCCGCCCTGGCGCCAGGGCATGATGTATGATGCCGGCCTGCTGTTCGTCGCCTACCAGCGCGATCCGCGCGAGGGCTTCATCAAGATCTTCGAGAAGATGTCCAGGCTGGACGCGCTGAACCAGTTCGCCACCCATACCGGCGGCGGCCTGTTCGCCTGCCCCGGCGGCATCGCCCCGGGCGAGTTCATCGGCGAGCGGCTGCTTCGCAGCGCCTGATCCTACCAGCCCATGCTGCCGGGGACGCCCTTGAACGGCCCCTTCAGGTTGCGCGTCACCCAGCCGCCGTAGAAGGCGCCCGGCTGCGGCCTCACCGTCTCGTCGCCGACCATGCAGGCGTCCATCGGCCCGGCATAGACCGCGAGATGGTCGCGGATCGCGGCGAACCCCGGCGTGGGATCCGGATAGCTCCAGGCCACCGCCTCGGCGCGGCGGCCGCCCGCCGCGATCGTCCAGTAGCGCGCCGCGCCCTTCCACTCGCAGAAGCTGCCGCCGAGTGCCGCTTCAAGCTCGCAGTCGTAAAACGCCCGTCGCGGCAGGTAATAGACCGGCGGATGGCTCGTCTCCAGCACCCGGAAGGCGGCTTCGGTGGAGGCGATCTCCAGGCCGGCAAACCGGATGCGGATCCGTTGCGTGACGGGCTGCAGCGCCGGCGGTCTCGGATAGCTCCAGACATCCTCCTCGATCATGTCATCGGTTCTCCAGGGCGTCAGTGCAGGTAAGATCAGGGCTCCGCCCGAAGTTTCGCGGGCCTGGGGCCGCCGGCCCGGCGGGTCCAGGGCAGCGCCCTGGCCTAGGTTTCAGGTTCCAGCCCGACTCATGATACCATGCCAGGAGCGGGCGGCTTTTCTGCCCGGCTTGCCGCGACGGACCACAGTTGAGCGACATCCCCGACACGCCCGCACCTCCCGGTGCGCCTTCCGACATGATCCCGGTGACGATCGAGGAGGAGATGCAATCCTCCTACCTCGCCTATGCGATGTCGGTGATCGTCAGCCGCGCGTTGCCGGACGTGCGCGACGGTCTCAAGCCGGTGCATCGACGCATCCTGTTCTCGATGCGCGAGAGCGGGTTTACCCCCGACAAGGCGTATCGCAAGTCGGCACGCGCCGTCGGCGACGTCATGGGCAAGTATCACCCGCACGGCGACGCCTCGATCTATGACGCCATGGTGCGCATGGCGCAATCCTGGTCGATGCGGGTCAAGCTGATCGACGGGCAGGGCAATTTCGGTTCGGTGGACGGCGATTCGCCGGCGGCGATGCGCTACACCGAGGCTCGCCTGGCGCGCGCGGCGATGTTCCTGCTCGAGGACATCGATCGCGACACCGTCGACTTCCAGCCGAACTACGACGAGAGCGAGAACGAGCCGAAGGTTCTTCCGGCCGCGTATCCGAACCTGCTGATCAACGGCGCCGCCGGCATCGCGGTGGGCATGGCGACCAACATCCCGCCGCACAACCCGGGCGAGATCATCGATGCGACGCTGGCGATGATCGCCGATCCGGACATCAGCCTCGATGCGCTGATGGCGATCGTGCCGGGACCGGACTTTCCGACCGGCGGCATCATCCTCGGCCGTTCGGGCATCCGCTCGGCGTTCGAGACCGGCCGCGGTTCGGTGCTGATCCGCGCGCGCGCCGCGATCGAGGACCTGCGACGCGACCGCAAGGCCATCATCATCAGCGAGATCCCGTTCCAGGTGAACAAGTCGACGCTGCAGGAGCGGATCGCCGACCTGGTGCGCGCCAAGACCGTCGAGGGCATTTCCGACATACGCGACGAGAGCGACCGCTCCGGCATGCGCATCGTCATCGAGATCAAGCGCGACGCGACGCCGGACGTGGTGCTGAACCAGCTCTATCGCTTCACCCAGCTGCAGACCAGCTTCGGCGTGAACATGGTCGCACTCGACGGCGGCCAGCCGAAGCTGCTCGGCCTGCGCGAGGCTCTGGTCGCCTTCATCGCCTTCCGCGAGGAGGTGATCCTGCGCCGCTCGCGCTTCGACCTGGCGAAGGCGCGCGAGCGCGGCCACCTGCTGGTCGGGCTGGTGCTGGCGGTGGCCAACATCGATGCGGTGATCGGGCTGATCCGCGCCGCACCGGACGCCGCCAGCGCGCGCGCCGAGCTGATGCGGCACGACTGGGAGGCGGCCGAGATCGAGCCGCTGCTGGCGCTGATCCATGACGAGGGCAACCTCGTCGTCGACGGGCGCGTGCGGCTGACCGAGGCGCAGGCGCGCGGCATCCTGGAGCTGCGGCTGCAGCGTCTGACCGGGCTCGAACGGGAAAAGATCGGCAACGAGCTGGGCGAGGTCGCCGCACGCATCAACGAGCTGCTGGAGATCATCGCCAGCCGGCCGCGCCGGCTCGAGGTGATGCGCGACGAGCTGCAGACGGTGCGCGGCGAGGTCGCCGTGCCGCGGGCAACCGAGATCTCCGACGTCGCCGGCGACCAGACCGACGAGAGCCTGGTCGAGCCCGGTCAGATGGTTGTCACCATCACCCGAGACGGCTTCATCAAGCGCACGCCGCTGGAG
>CAXUCM010000303.1:0-4757 GCA_964249315.1 uncultured Acetobacteraceae bacterium
CCGATCCGCGTCGGCTCAAGCGCCTGAAGATCTACCGGTGTCATCCGCAAGACGTGGCGACCGGAGATCCGCAAAAGGCGGTCTCATGATCTTGGCCTAGACTTTAGGATGGTCGGTCCGTTTTGCATTGACCGAGCGCAATATGTTGAAACCAGCGCGACTTGGGCCATATAGAAAGTCTATCCATAAAGATTGGAAGACACCATGGCGACCAAGAATCCCGTATCCGCTTTCGAGAAGGGCCAGGCCGCCGCGATCAAGGGCGAGGCGCTGGGTCTGGCACCGTACGACGCGCTGCTCGCCCAGTTCGATCCGGGTAACCGGCTGGCGCTGATCGAGCCGGTGTTCGCCGAGCTGCGCGCCGGCCTGCCCGGCCTGATCGAGGCGGCGCGCGCGCACCAGGCCGGGCAGCCGGCGCCGCCGGTGCTGGACGGACCGTTCCCGCAGGCGCTGCAGCAGGAGCTCGCCCAGCGGCTGATGCTGACGGCGGGGTTCGATGCCGCACGCGGCCGGCTCGACATCAGCACGCATCCGTTCTGCGGCGGCGCCACCGACGACGTGCGCATCACCACGCGCTACGACGAGAGCGATTTCGCCGGCAGCCTGATGGGCGTGCTGCACGAGACCGGGCACGCGCTCTACGAGCAGGGCCGCCCGCGCGAGTGGCTGTCGCAGCCGGCCGGACGCGCGCGCGGCATGACGCTGCACGAGAGCCAGTCGCTGCTGATCGAGATGCAGGCCTGCCGCTCGCGCGCCTTCGTCGGCTGGCTGGCGCCGCTGCTGCGCGAGACGTTCGGGCGCGCAGGACCGGCCTGGGAGGCGGACAATCTGTATCGCCGCCTGACCCGGGTCGAACCCGGCTTCATCCGCGTCGATGCCGACGAGGTGAGCTATCCCGCGCACGTGCTGGTCCGCACCGAGCTGGAGACCCGGCTGATCGCGGGCGAGCTCGCGCTGGCCGACCTGCCGGAGGCGTTCAATGCGGGGATCCGGTCGCTGCTCGGCATCGTCGTGCCGGACGACCGGCGCGGCTGCCTGCAGGACATCCACTGGCCGGCCGGGCTGTGGGGCTATTTCCCGACCTACACGCTGGGTGCCATCACCGCGGCGCAGCTGTTCGATGCCGCCTGTCGCGACGAGCCGGCGCTGCCGGACTGCCTGTCGCGTGGCGATTTTGCACCGTTGCTGGCCTGGCTGCGGCCGCGCGTGCATGCCCGCGGCAGCTCGGCGACGACCGCGGAGATCGTCCAGGCCGCGACCGGGGCTCCGCTTTCGGCCGCGGTCTATCAGCGCCATCTGCGACGGCGCTATCTTGGCGAGGCTTGGGGCGAGGCTTGGGGCGAGGCGTGAGCTAGAGCCGGAAGTAGCGCGCGGCGGGCACGTCCGAAGGAAGCGACGTGTCGCTCGGTCCCGGAGCGCCTGCGGGTCGTAGGAACCGGGCGTGACCAGGCCGGGATAGATCTCGCAACGATGGTGCCAATGCGGGATCGATCGCACCAGCGCGCGAGCCTGGTCGAGCGAGATCGTGTCGGTCACTGCGATGCTTGCATCTTGAGATGCGCCGCTGCTGATCCCCGGCCTTCGCCTGGATGCAGCGCGGCGACACTGACGTACCAAGAGCAGAGATTGGGGCTCCGCCCCAAAGCCCCGCCAAAGGCTCGCCTTTGGAAACCTCTTTGGAAGCAAATGGATTCTCAAGGCTGAGCCTTGAGCGATCGAGCCGCAAAGCGGATCGATGGGCAGAGCCCTGGGTTGCCGAGCACCAGCATGAGGTCTTCGAACGACAGCGATGCTGAACGCGTCGAGGTTGAACGAGTAGCCGGTCGGCACCACCAGCCCGACGACCGACGTCCTGACGCCCATCCGCTCCAGCTTGCGCGTGATCTGCGGCAGGACCGCGTCCGAGGAGTTTGAGAATGCGATCGGGTGAGCGGCTGGCGCGTCGCCGTGATTTGACGCTTCGCGCCATCGCCTTCAGCGTCGACCCAGAGCCGGGCCCGGAGGCACGAAGCGGGCCTGTCGCCGAGCCACCGGATGTGGGTTCGTCTCGAGGCTGCTGCAGACCCGCCTCCTTGAACGCAGAGAGGACAGATCGATGACGTCGTCCGGAGACCAGGAGCTGACGGGGGAGGAGCTCGAGATGTTGCAGGGCCTGCTTGCCAGGCTCAGCGGGCGAGGCGCCGACCTGCCCTGGCCGTTGTTCCGTTTCATGACGGAAGTGATGGCGACGCCCAACGTCGACCTGATCGTCCGGGACGACGAGAGAGGCGTGCTGTTTGCCTGGCGCGACGACCCGTTCGGGACCGGGTGGCACATCCCGGGCAGCATCATCCGCCATCGAGAAGAGGTCGCCCATCGCATCTCGGCCTGCGCCCGCGAGGAGTTCGGATGCGAGGTGGAGGTCGGGCGCGGCCCGGTCGCGGTCATCCAGATCTTCGACGACCGGGGCCACTCCGTCTCGCTCTGCTACGCCGCGACGTTGCGCGGCGTTCCCGGCAGGCGGGTCGTCGCGGAAGCCGACGTCCCGGAGGCCGGCGATCTTCGATGGTTCGCGACACCGCCGGCACGGCTCTATCCCAGCCACCTCGTCTATCGGGAGCTGCTGCGCGCGTTGCAGGACGGTACGCTCGACGGCAACGCTCGCTTGTTCACGCAACATGTGGGTCAGCGCGACGCGGCGCTGGCATCGCCGCAAGGCGGCATCGAAGCGGTCACCTCGCTCGCGTGACGTACGAGACCGCAACCGCACGCGGCATGTCCCGGTGCGCCTTCGCAGCCGGCCGCGGCATCGTCCCTGCTGATGCGTCCAACGCGTGGGAGGGCGAACGAGGGGCGCGCAGCCGGCGAGGCTCCGCGGCGACGGACCATCCTGTCCACCGCCAGGGTCGCGTGGCAAGCTCGGATCTCCGCCGGGTTTGCACGCCCAGCCGTTCTGATCGGAAAGCACATGCAGCGCTCCCTCGCCCTAGCCGTGACGTTCGCGACCGTCCTGTTCCTCGCAGCATGCGGGGGCGGCTCTGACGACGCCGTGTCGGGCTGTCATCGCGACGACGCCTCGGCAGGTTCGTCCGGGTTAAGCGGCGTCGCGGGAGGGAGCGGCTCCGCGACGCATGCGGGCCCGCTGAGCGGTGTCGCCGGGAGCGGCTGCCCGTGAGGACGCCACCGGCCGGAACCTTCAGGCCGGCCTGGGCACTCCTGGTCGGCGTCGCGGGGTCCCTCGGCTTGGCGGCCTGCTCGGCGCCCGAGCCGCGGCACTCGAGCCCCTTCTACATCGCGGCACCCGAGAACCAGCAGGCACCGAGAGCGTCCACCCCCGACGTCGAACGGCCCCACGGCGGTCCCGGCACGGGAAGGATCCCACCGTATGACAACAACCTCCCTTCAGGATCGGGAGGACCTTCGAGCGGCGAGATCTCCTTCGGAGCTGGTGGGGGTCGCTGAAGCGGCTGCGGATCTCTGTCAATCGTTGAAACCGGCGCATGTCTGGGAGTCAGGCCTGAGCCCTCTGACCAGCATCCTTCGTAATGGTATCAATAACCGTGTTGTATTCTGCGTTTGCCAGGCCCGGAATGTTCTCACCGCGATGACAATCGGTCGGCACGATGGTGGCGTCCCTGGGATTGCGGATGCTCAGGCAGGTGCGGACTGCGCCAGTCACAAGGTAGTAGCCGCGGCACTTGGTCACTGTTCCGCTGCGAGCCTTGCCATCGCCTTCTCCCGTTTTGCCCGAGCGCGCTTCTCATGCTCGCGCCCCGCCGCTCCGAAGAATTTTGCCACAGGGTTTGCCAGCTTCGTTCCGCCTGCCTCGGAAGACCACAGATGCTCGAACTCGAAGCCGAGCAGATCGTGCTCTTCCACCGCCTGCTTGAGAACATCCGTGCAGAGCAGCAGGGTTGCTCTCTCTTGTGGCACTCCGAAGATGACGGGAGCATCGGCTAGACGGTCGCTGTGAAACGCCCAGCGACTAATTTTGGCCCAGGTTCCGGGCGGCAGATACGGACTGGCGTCGTGTTTGCCTTCAATCCTCTCCTGATCCGCGGCATCGATCATCGTCGTGCAGTTGAACCATTGATAGTCGAAGTGCCCGAACCGCACCGGCAGATATTCGCCGCAAGGCAGCAACAGAGGCGCAAGCGCCTCGCGAGCCCGCTTGTTCAACAGGAACCCGCGACCTGGCGGGGTCGCCGAACACAGACAATCAACCGGAACGATCTCTTCCTTCTCCGATGGGACCTCCACAGTCGGAACCTGCCATGCCTCGGCATTGATCCGGCCACGCGCCTTGTTCCAACGCTCTCTATCTTCCAAGTTACCAACCTGCACCAAGACGCCGTAGGCGGCGTCCGGCACAACACTGTAGATATTCATGGTCCCTTGTAACCTTGCCACTTGTAGATGCTGCTTTAGTCCGCGATGAGCGCGCGACACTGCTGGAGATACTGAAGCATCTGCGTTCCCACGGCATTGTTATGGGCATCTGCGCTTTGCACGTAGCTCCGTATGCCTTCTGAAAAGGCATCCAGTCCTGCGGAAACGGTAGTCTCGCGAACATTTCCGATGAAATCGATTGGACCGACAACAGCCCAATAGTCGCTATCAGAAATCCTAAGTCTTCCATCGTATTTGACAATTGTGCAACTGTCATTATCCATACATTATGACGTAGGATGGTCCATTTTCCGGGTTCATCTCGATCGATAGATCTGGATCCCGCAAGCACGACCTCTATCATCGTCGATCGATGCGCGATCCATGTT
>CAXUCM010000304.1:0-4719 GCA_964249315.1 uncultured Acetobacteraceae bacterium
GGCCAGGGTGATCAGGAACAGGGCCGCGAACATGCGCGGGATGTCGAGCTGGAAGCCTGCCTGCAGGATCTGGTAGGCGAGCCCGGCGCCGCGTCCGCCGGTGCCGGCGACGAACTCGGCCACCACCGCGCCGACCAGTGCGAGCCCGCTCGAGATCCGCAGGCCGGCCAGCATCATCGGCAGCGCGCTCGGGATCTGCAGCCGCAGCAGCGTCTGCAGGCGGCTCGCCTTGTTCATGCGGAAATAGGCGGCGAGCCCCGGGTCGACGCTGCGCAGGCCGATCGTGGTGTTCGAGATCACCGGAAAGATCGCGACCAGCGTGGCGCAGATCACCAGCGCCAGCGTGGTGTCGTGGCAGAGGATGATGATCAGCGGCGCCACCGCGACGATCGGCGTCACCTGCAGCAGCACCGCGTAGGGCAGCAGGCTCATCTCGAGCAGCCGGCTCTGCACCAGCAGGAACGCCGACAGCATGCCGATCAGCGCCGACAGCGCGAAGGCGAGCACGGTCACGCGCATCGTGCTGGCCAGCGCCTGCAGCAGGGCGGCCGGGTCGGCGGCGAGGCTGGCGGCGATGTCGCTGGGCTTCGGCAGCAGGTAGGGCGGCACCGCGTAGGCGACGCAGAGCGCCTGCCAGACCAGCAGCCCGACCAGGCCGAGGCCGAGCGGCAGCAGCACCGGCACCGCCCTCACGGCGTCACCGAGGCGTCGGCGAGGGCCTGGCTCAGCTCGCGGTAGATCTCGCCGAAGCGCGCGCTGCGCCGGAACGCGTCATCGCGCGGCGAGGGTTCCGGCACCGCCACCTCGCGGAAGATCCGTCCCGGCGATGCCGCCATGACGAGGATCCGGCTGGACAGGAAGATCGCCTCCAGCATCGAATGGGTGACGAAGATCGTGGTCAGCGCACGCTGCGCCGACAGCGCCAGCAGGTCCTCGTCGAGCCGGTTGCGGGTGAACTCGTCAAGCGCTCCGAACGGCTCGTCCATCAGCAGCAGATCCGGCTCGGTGATCAGGGCGCGGGCGATGGAGACGCGCATGCGCATGCCGCCGGAGAGCTGGCGTGGGAACCGGCCGCCGGCGCCGGCCAGTCCGACCTGTCGCAACGCCTGCTCCACCCGCGGCAGCGCTGACTGCCGTGGGACGCCCTGCAGGTCGAGCGGCAGGCGGACGTTGCGCGCCACCCGCGTCCAGGGCATCAGCGTCGGATCCTGGAACACGAAGGACAGGCGCCGGCCGGGATCGCCGACCCTGGAGAAGTCGCCGCGCCACCAGGCGATGCGTCCGTCCGTCGGCGCCACCAGGTTGGCGACCAGCCGCAGCAGCGTGCTCTTGCCGCAGCCCGACGGCCCGATCACGCCGACGAACTCGCGCGGCTGCACGCGCAGCGTCGTCGGCGCCAGCGCCTGGAAGCCGTCATAGACCACGCTGGCCGACAGCAGTTCGACCGGCGGGGCGCCCGACGGCGCGAGATCGTTTGCCACGCTGGTCCTTCTGCCGGTGTCGCGGCCGGTTGATGCAAGAGCAGGGCCAGCGAGGTTTGGGGGACGGACTACGGTGCTTCTATGAACCGCCCATCACGCGCCGGTTGGAGACGTCGCTTGGTGACCCGATGCTGGCGATTTCTGGGAGCATTCAACAGCCAACCGCTCCCTAACTGTCGAGGGACGGCCAGTCTATTTCGTGATGATGTTCACGGTTCTGGCCAATAAGCTTGCCAAGGTTCCAAAGCCTAAAGGGCGTTGTGCTGTTGTTGGTCGATGGTGTGGTCGAGGTGAGTATCATTGGATCGGCTCCTGATCCGATCCCCTCGCACCCGCCACGGGTAGGCGGCCTGGTCAGGCAGGCGCCGGAACGAAGCCGGTCCACCCGGGAAGCACGACATTTCATAGGATAGGCGCTACCTTGGCCCTGGAGGTTCCCATGGGCGTGGTTCAGCTACCTGACGGACTACAGCGCGTCATCGAGCGGCAGGTTGCCGAGGGCAGGGCCAGCAGCCCGACAGCGTTTCTGGAAGAAGCCGTCATGCGCTTGGTCGACGAGACAAGTGCAGAGGAGGACGAGATCCGGCGGGCTGTCCAGGCCGGCTCCGCCGACATCGACGCCGGTCAGTATCGGACAGTGGCCAGTCCGAATGACGAGCGCCGGCTGCGCGACGACATGATGGCAAAGCTCCGGTCTCATCTTCCTACCGGCGGGTAGTGGCCTATCGTCTGGCCAGGACACCAAAAAACCAAAACGACGCCCTTCTCCTCGACAGTGCACGCGATCATGGCCTGGAGGCAGCCGGTCGGTAGAGTCAGCTGATCCTAACGGTCATGGCAGCGCTAAGTGAGGAGCCGCACATGATCGGCACGGTCGAAGTGGCCCGTCTCCCGGGTATCCGCGCTTACCCGATTCGGCTTGCCAACCGGCGCATCGAGCCTGCGCGCCGTGTCGCCAGTCTTCGGCACCCCGTCATCCACCGCTCGGCAGCAGACGGCATCGTTGAGATCCTGGGTCTAGCTCACGACCGGATGGTGCTTTCTCGCGTCGCCCAAAGGATTATTCGGACCACCGACCAAGGCTGAGAATGGTGGAGAGCGGTCATTCCTTGGACTTGTTGTCTCTGAGTAACTACCCGGCATGCATGCTGTGGGTCGGACTTAACAGATCCTCCATCAAGATCGGGTGCGCCCCCACCGCATTAGCAAATTCATCATCATGGGTTGAGATAAGAATAAGGTTCTCTTCCGCATACGCCCGAATTCTCTCTTCCAGGCGCAGCCGGGACACGACATCTAGTCCGTTACTCGGTTCGTCCATCAGTATGACACAAGGCGTCACAATAAACCCGGCGCATAGCATCATCTTCTTCTGCGTTCCTAATGACATTGCGTCAAAACGAACAGGCAACTGACGCTGAAGCTCAAAGTCTTTGACTATCTGATGGATTGGCCCGTCGATCCGGGCTTTCTTAGAACTCGCTACTAAGTCGAGTAGGTCTTGCCCGGTCATGAATGGATACGCGGAATTTTCATCCGGAACATACGATAGGCGCCGTTTGGCCTCCACGGGGGACTGCGCGATGTTTTTACCATCAAGCCATACCTGGCCACTGTCTGGAATTAGTGCTCCCGCAACAACTCTAAGTAGTGTCGACTTTCCTATTCCATTTGGACCTCTTAATGCGTAGGCGCCAGCAGCCAGCGAGAGATTGACAGATGAGAAGACTCGGCGTGCCCCGAAGGATACGTTTATGTCCTGACATTGCAGTAAGATCTTGGTCATGGAGTCGACGCCGCGATAGCTGAAGTCGCCCATACAGCCGCAAGCGCAGTGGAAAGCATAATGCTGAATTTGCCTCCCGTAGCTACAATCACTCGTAGTCCAGAGAGGAGGGCCAGATATCCTAAACCAAGGCTGATCATGACCGGGAGAGATGCCAGGTTGTGTTTCATCAACGGGAACAGAAGCATGACCATAGGTATGCAGCCCAAAGCGCTGAGAAAAAGCACGTCTTTCACGACCCAGGAGTTCCGTCGGATAGGTAACGTGGACAAAAGCTCCTCCGCTAACATGTGCGCTTGACGCAAGGCGCGATACAGCCCGCTAATGATGAGAGCTGTTAACGCCAGTCCTATGATGACGACAGGAAGCGATCGTTCATCGTAAGAGAATGTTGACAGGAGTGCCTCAAGGCCTCCAGCAAAACCGATGGCTGCGAAGATGATCACGCAGGACGCGACTGGCCGCTCCGTAAGTGCTTTCAGTCGTAAGCGTAGTGCTGGTGACAAAGGATCAAGGAACAGCCTTCCTGAACCCTGCCGAAGGTAAGGGATGACCCGGCCCCGTGCTTGGAATCGTGCATGGAACCACTTGGGCGCGTTGACGGCTGCGATTGGACAGCTCATGGCCAATAAGAGTAGTAGCCAACTTTCAGGGCCTGGTGGTCCGGTCAAAGCTGCAGAGAGTGGCCAATCAGCCGTTACACTCGCGAGCACGACGACGTCATATCGCTCGGCCAAGCCCAATTGTAGAAGCAGGAGATTGCTGATGACGGTGACCCACGCAATGAGCCTAAAGAGTGCTAACGTGCTGGATGAGGGTATGTCCAAAGAGAATCCGTAGGTTGCGGGTATGAGCAACAGTATGTCAGCGATCGCGATGAGGCTAATGGTCACACTGTTTTGGATTAGCCTTGAGATTGGTAGAGTTCGGACATAGCCCTGAAACGGGCCGCCGCGTAGAAGGGTCATTTGAGGCAGTATCCAGATTATTTGGATAAGTTGGATTAGAAGGAACAGTCCTTCCCTAGACTTAAGATCCAACGAGGATGAAGCGACAGCTTCAAATAGATGACCTGGCATTTTAAAAATCGGGACTATCGGCAATCCTGGAATGAGCAGTCCTGCCAGAAGAAACCACTGCCAACGACGCAGGAAGACGTTTCCGCTTTCAGTCACGTAAAACCGGAACCTTGCCCTCATCAGAGATAAATATGTGGTCATGCTCGTCTCAGGTTGCCCGTAGCTAAGTTCGCCTGACTCTGGCGCATCAGGTGCGTGCGTGATGGTAGCTTCGATGGGTCGAGCGGTTACCTTTGCTTGCTGTGCTCTTCTTGTCTATCACGATCGAGGGTCAGGGCCAGTTCTAGCCTCGCAGAGGCGAGCCCTCGCGATCAGCGCCTATGATCAAACAGACGTCCTTTAAGGATCATGGAGATTGGTCTGACCGGTGCCG
>CAXUCM010000305.1:0-4718 GCA_964249315.1 uncultured Acetobacteraceae bacterium
GCATCCTGCCGCCGACGGCAGGCTTCACCGCGCCCGACCCGGAATGCGAGATCGACTGCGTGCCCAACCAGGCCCGGGCCCATCCCATCGAGTTCGCGATCTCGAACTCGTTCGCCTTCGGCGGCCTGAACGCCACCCTGGTCGCGCGACGCGCCTCCGCGAAGCCGCATCGCCGGCTAGAGCCGGCATGATAAGGGCGCCAAGGGAAGCCTCTTTAAACAAATGGATTCTCAAGGCTTCGCCTTGAGCGGGTCCAGGGCAGAGCCCTGGCCTTGACGGGTCAAGTGGAAGGCTGGTCGGCATGACTCCGCATCTCAACCGCATCGGCACGGCGGTGCCGGAGCACGACGTGCACCAGCCGTTCATCGCCTTTGCCCGCACGCTGCTCGCCGAGCCGCGCCAGTGCTGCGTCTTCGAACGAATGGCGGAACGATCCGGCATCGCGCATCGCTACTCGAACCTCCGCCCCGGCGTGCTCGCAGCCGGCGAGGTCGACGCGGACGGCTTCTACCGGCGCGGCGCGTTTCCCGGCACCGCCGCGCGCATGCGCCAGTACGAGCCGCTCGCACGCAGGCTGGCGCTGCAGGCGGTCGCGGCACTCGACCTGCAGTCGGAACGGGACCGCATCACCCACGTCGTCGCCGCCTCCTGCACCGGCTTCACCGCGCCGGGTCTCGACCTGCAACTGACCGACGCGCTGCGGCTGCCGCGCTCGGTCGGCCGCACGCTGATCGGCTTCATGGGATGCGCCGCCGCGGTCCCTGCCCTGCGCGCCGCCTGCGACGCGGTACGCGCCGATCCCACCGCGCGCGTGCTGGTGGTCAATTGCGAGCTCAGCACCCTGCATTTGCAGGAGACCGCGGACCTGGAGACGGTGCTGTCGTTCCTGCTGTTCGCCGACGGCGCCTCCGCCGCCCTGGTCAGCGCCGACCCGGTCGGGCTGGCGCTTGAGGATTTCCAAAGCGCCATCGTGCCGGACAGTGCCGGGCTGATCACCTGGCATATCGGCGACCAGGGCTTCGACATGCACCTGTCCGGCCAGGTGCCCGGCCGCATTGCCGCCCTGCTGCGCGCCGAGCGGGAAGGGATCGCCGGACCCTCCGCCGCCGGGATCCTGCGCGGCGAGGGCACGCAGGCCTACGATCTCTGGGCGGTGCATGCCGGCGGCCGCACCGTGCTCGATGCGGTGGAGATCGGCCTGTCGCTCGGCCCGCAGGCGCTGCGCCATTCCCGCGCGGTGCTGCACGACTACGGCAACATGTCGTCGGCGACGGTGATGTTCGTGCTCGCCCGCATCCTGGCCGAACGGCAGGGCGAGCGCGGGCTCGGCATGGCCTTCGGGCCGGGCATGGTGGCGGAGAGCTTCCGCTTCCGGCGCGCCGCATGATCGACCTCTCCGCCCGCGCCGCCGGGCCGGAGATCCTCGACGGCGACGATGTCGGGGCCGAGCTGTTCGCCCGGGTGATGGCCGACCTGGCCTCGGTCAGCCGGGTGATGCTGGCGCACGCGCCGACGATCGGCTTCCTGCAGCGCGCCACGCGCGGGCTGCCTCGCGGCAGCGCGATCTCGGTGCTCGATGTCGGCAGCGGCGAAGGCGACCTGCTGCGGCGGATCCGGCGCTGGTCGGACCGGCGCGGGCTGGAGGCGGAACTGACCGGCCTCGACCTCAACCCGCGCGCCGCCGCCGCCGCGGCGTCGCGCACGCCGGAGGCGATGGCGATCCGCTACGTCACCGGCGACGTCTTCGCGCATGCCGGCACCGCCGACTTCGTAGTCAGCTCGCTGTTCACGCACCACCTGACCGACGCGCAGCTGATCGGCTTCCTGCACTGGATGCAGCGTCACGCGCGTCGCGGCTGGTTCGTCAACGACCTGCACCGCCACGCGCTCGCCTATTACGGCTTCGGCGTCGCCGCGCGGCTGGCGCGATGGCACCGGATCGTCCGCCTGGACGGGCAGATGTCGGTGGCGCGCGGCTTTCGCGCCGGGGACTGGCGCACGCTGCTGGACCAGGCCGGCATCCCTGCCCGGCTGCGCTGGCGGCCGCTGTTCCGCCTCTGCGTCGAGACGATCGCCTGAGGCTTGGAGTTCGAGGTCATCGTGGTCGGGCGCGGCCCGCCCGGCGCCACCGCCGCCAACCTGCTCGGCGCCTGCGGGATCCGCACGCTGGTGCTGGACCGGGCGGCATCGATCGACACGCGGCAGCGCGCGATCGCCATCGACGAGGACGCGCTGCGGGTCTGGCAGCAGGTCGGCCTGCTGGAGCCGATGCTGGCGCACATGCACCGCCGCATCACCCTGCACCTGCATCATCGCGACCGCATCTTCCTGAGCTGCGACCTGGACGGGCGCGGCCGACAGGGCCTTCCCGGCACCTGCTTCTTCCATCAGCCCTGGATGGAGCAGACGCTCCGCGACGGGCTGGGCGCCAGCGTCACGATCCACGCCGGCGTCGAACTGGTGTCGAGGGCCCCCGGCCCCGCCCGCGGCCCGGTCGGCCTGCGCGAACCGGACGGCGCGGTGCGGAGCGTGCGCGCCGCCTACCTGCTCGGCTGCGACGGCGGCTCCAGCACGACGCGCAAGCTGCTCGGCATCGGCTTCGCGGGCCGCTCGATCGAGGAGCCGTGGATCGACATCCAGGCCCGCGCCGCGGCCACGCCGGACCCGGCCGGGCGGCTCGACTTCAACTTCATCGCCGACCCGTCGCGGCCGGGGGCGGAATGCCTGGCGGGGGCGGGGCTGCGGCGCTGGGAGTTCCGGCTGCGGCGCGACGAGGATCCGGCGGCGACCAACACCCCGGCCGGCATCGCCCGGCTGCTCGCCGGCCGCGGCGTCGATGCCGGCGCGCTGGAGATCCTGCACAGCTGGGTCTACGTGTTCCACCTGCGCCAAGCCGAGCGCTGGCAGCAGGGCCGTGCCTTCCTGTGCGGCGATGCCGCCCACGTCATGCCGCCCTTCACCGGCCAGGGGGTGAGCTCCGGCGTGCGCGATGTCGGCAACCTGTGCTGGAAGCTGGCGGCGGTGCTGCGCGACACCGCCCCCGCCGCCCTGCTGCAGACCTACGAGAGCGAGCGCCGGCCGCACGTGGCGCGGCTCACGCGCTTCTCGCAGCGCATCGGCGCGCTGGTCATGCTGCAGAGCCCGACGCTCGCCGTCGGCCGCGACCTCGCCTGCCGCCTCGCGGCGCGTCTGCCCTGGCTCGGCACGCGCATCCGGCACTACCGGATCAAGCCGGAATGGACCTGCGGACCCGGCTGCTTCAGCCCGCGCCGGGCCTGGCGCAGCCCGGCCGGGCGGCTGCTCTGGCAGCCCTGGGTGGTGCCGCAGTCGGGCACCCGGCGGCGGCTCGACGACGTGCTTGGGGTGGGCTGGACCTATTTGTCCTGGCGCCGACGCACCATGCCGGCAGCACTCGGCGAGGCCGGCGTGCGCGAGTGGCTGGTGCATCCGCGCACGCGATCGTGGCACGGGCTGGCGGCGGACGAGCTCGTCGACATCGAGGACCGGCTGCGCGTGCTGTTCCGGCGGCATCGCGCGCGCGGGCTGCTGGTGCGGCCGGATCGCTTCCTCTACGGCTGCGATCGCGATGATCTCGACAGGCCAGGGCTCTGCCCTGGACCCGCTCAAGGCGAAGCCTTGAGAATCCATTCGAAGGTAACGACGGGCACGGCATTCGGCCCTTTTGGGGAAATATGTTTTGCCGCCGGTCGCTCTAATGCACACCGCTGGTGATCATCATCTTCTGGGAAGGGGCAGATCCTCTGCACCCTGACCGAAGGAAAACACCGTGGACAGTTTTACCGAGATAGACTCGGCAGCGAGCGACGTGGCGAACGCGCACGCCTTCGCGCATGCCAACACCGCGCAGTTCTTCGAATACAGCAAGGCGGCCAATCCGATCCGTCCGAGCCTGACGCCGCGTATTCCGTTTCATTTCTTTCCGTCCAGCCTCTACAGCGACGGA
This sequence comes from uncultured Acetobacteraceae bacterium, assembly GCA_964249315.1. Classification (GTDB taxonomy): domain Bacteria; phylum Pseudomonadota; class Alphaproteobacteria; order Acetobacterales; family Acetobacteraceae; genus Lichenicoccus. Next base: position 3,965 of record CAXUCM010000305.1, read on the forward strand.
CCGAGCCGGGTCGTCCCGCTGGACCTGAGCGAGGGATTGAAGTGCCCATCTCCCGCGACCGGCCCTGATCTCTGCGCCAACTTCATCCGGATCATTGCCGACGACGTCATCAAGCTCGACGTGAACGCGACCTCGCTGGTTTTCTACGTCATGCGCGGTGCCGGCACGGCGGAGATCGGATCAGACCGGCTGGAGTGGTCGGCAGGCGACTTCTTCACGGCGCCGGGCGGCGTAGCGACGGCGCTGCACGCATCCGCCGATGCCGCGCTCTACTACGTCAACGATGCCCCCCTGCTGACCTATCTCGGCGCGCGGGTCGATCATCCGCGTTTCGCGCCGGTGCTCTACAAGGCCGATCGCGCCAACGAGGAGCTCATGAAGGTCGCGAACGACCCCGGTTCCGCCAATCGCAGCCGGGTCAGCGTCCTGCTCGCGAACTCCGAGTTTCCGCTGACCAGGACGGTCACCCACGTCCTTTGGGCGATGTACGGCATGATCAACTCCGGTACGGAGCAGAAGCCGCACCGGCACCAGTCGATCGCACTCGACCTGATCGTCGACTGCGACCCCGGCTGCTACAGCCTGCTTGGAACGGACCTCGACGCCGACGGCAAGATCGCCGATCCGGTCCGGGTCGACTGGGAGTCGGGCTGCGCCTTCGTCACCCCGCCCGGCTACTGGCACGCCCACTTCAACAGCTCCGGCCGCGAGGCGCGCCTGATCCCGATCCAGGATGCCGGCCTGCAGACCTACC
>CAXUCM010000306.1:0-4697 GCA_964249315.1 uncultured Acetobacteraceae bacterium
CTACGCGCGAAGGTCACGGCGCGATCAACGTGCCTTTGAAGATCGATGGTGTCGCGATTCAACCAGGTGACGTGATACTGGGCGATCTCGATGGATTGGTCTGTGTTCCACGGACCGCAGCCGCTGCTCTCATTTCGAAAGCACGGCACGTGGCAGCCGAAGATGCGGCGACGCCAAACCAAGTCTAATCGAGGGGATTTTGCCACCTTAAGCACGCGGCGTCTTTGTTTCAACAAGCATCGCGGGTGTCGAGCGGCCTTGCCATCGCCTCTTTGTCATCCCAGGAAGAGCCAACGCTGGATGGCAGGTCAAAGCCGCCGATGGCAGATTTGACAGCGTCGGCTGCCGGCTCTGTCCGCTCGACACCATGCGCAGCGGGCACAAAACTGATGAGAAATAACCTCTACCTTGTCTAAGCGATAGTTGCCTGTAAGCCAGACTTGTGTTGTCGATCACTTGATGTGCTTGACGACACAAATCCACTGTTCAAAGAGTCCGTTTGAAAGTCGGTCAGTTGGCGATGCGACGTAGGAGGAGGCTTCTCATGGCGACGTGGGTAAAGGCTTCAGAGACGTCGAGGCGCTGTTCGTAGTCGCGCACCAGGCGGCGCCAGCGGGTCATCCAGCCGAAGGTGCGCTCCACCCAAAGCCGCGGCAGGACCTTGAAGCCGGGCTCGCCGCTAATCCGACGTACGATCTCGATGACGAAGTCGCGGAAGGTGGCCTTGTCCATCAGCTTGCCCCTGTCGTAGGCGCCGTCGGCGAACAGGGTCTTGAGCCAGGGCCAGCGCTTGCGCACCGCGTCCAGGATGGCCTGGGATCCGGCGCTGTCGGAGATGTCGGCTGTAATCAGATTGACCATGAGCAGCCGTCCGTGGGGCTCGCCTCGAGCCCGCACCGCTCCGATCGATCATCAGCGCCACATCGTGGATGGTGCGAAACAGCAGCCGTCGCACGAAGCGGCGAAACCACCAGTAGATGGTCTGCCAGGGCCCGAACTCCTCGGGCAGCATCCGCCACCCGCCGCCCGAGCGCGCCATGTAGCGGATCGCGTTCATCCCCTCGCGCATGTCGGTCTTGGGCTTTCGCCCGCGCCGGGGAGCCTTCGACAGCAGCGGCCTGATCCGCTCCCACTCCTCGTCGGTCAGGTCAGTCGGGTAGCGCTTGGTCTTCTTGGCAATCTCGGCCATCCGGCCACGGCTCGCTTGGGTCCACATTCCAAGCTTGAAGCATGACACGCACACCCGCAGTAGCCCTTTCTCAAACAGTCACTAAGGTCGCTAGCCTTTCCAAGGCTCTTTTCCAGTATTTCTTTGCGTCACACGCGGCTTCTTTGGTTGTAAGGCCGCGATGTTCCAGTCCGACGCTGCACTTCGATGCGCCCTTTGCCGTGATCCAGACATTTACGGACGTTCCATCCAACCACGACATTCGAGCGGATTTGGGACTTCTAGCAGTCTTGATGACGACTTCCTCCTCCAGCCAGAAACGGCGTTTCTCATCACCTGTAAAAAACTCATGCGCGGTGCTCCCCCCGACGGGAAGTGTCTTGCTGATGGACGCATTGAAATGCCCATCCCTGCCTTGGCCCTCTGTCCTCAGGCCCCGTAGGCGCTCATAGCCCACCGTCACCATCTGTGACCACCAACGGCCACCGCTGTACTTGTCTCGAACAATGCCGACGATTTGCTGATGCGCCAGTTTCTCGGCACCCTCAGCATCCAGCAGTCTGCACCATTCCTGCCAGTCCCGGCCGGTCTTGACTTTGACGGCCATGTCACTGAACGGGAGTTCTGTCGAGACCTTCATCAGCCCGCGCTCCAGTGATTTCTATGCTTGGGAATTGAAGATAGCCTGATCGGATACCTGGGAAAAGATCAACAAAATTCAGATATATAGCGGCTCCAGAGACCTGAACTCTCAACATGAGCCTCCTGCTTCGGCAATACCCGGCCAGGCAGGTTGTCTCGTGAAAATCCGCTTTGCTCCTTAACCCGTGGTCCTGCATCGGGAATGAGCGGTTGCGCGTCAGTCTCACCAAGCGCGCCTTGAGTCTTGGCTGATGTGCGCCAGGCGCCGCCATGTGTCTCCGTTGACTTGCGTCGAAGCAGTCCGTCTATCGCGCGCTTAGGCGTACATCAATGCAGGTCGCTACACTTAGGATACTGCGACGAAGAGGGAAGCATGTTTGTACCGACGACCGATCGTGACGTGCCAAGCGTCGTCGCCTTGATGAACGAAGCCTATCGCAGTTCCGGTGCGTCGGCCGCGTGGAGCACGGAGACCGCCTATATCTCCGGCGATCGCACGACCGAGGTTCTTCTCCGGGCGGATCTGCTCGCCAGGCCGCAGGCGTCGCTGCTCAAATGGGTCGTCCCCGCGGACGGGCAGATGCTCGGCAGCGTCTGGCTGGAGCCGGTCGGCCACGATGTCTGGTATCTCGGCTCGCTTGCGATCAGACCGGATCGGCAGCAGAGCGGTCTCGGCACGACCCTGCTTTCTGCCGCCGAGCGGTGGGTGCTCGAACGAGGCGGCGTGTGTGTCCGGATGAGGGTCGTGAACGTCCGGGAAGCGCTGATCGCCTGGTATCTCCGTCGCGGCTACCGCCTGACCGGAAAGACGGCGCCGTTCCCCTACGACGATCATCGTTTCGGCGTGCCGCTGCGGGACGACCTCAGCTTCCTCGTCCTCGAGAAGGGTCTGGCCGGCTGACGGCTTTGATGCCGGCCAGGATGAGGTCGAGGCCGGCGAGGAACTGCTCGCGGTCGTCATGCTCGCGCAACTGCGTCGCCACCCGACGCACGAACGGATACGTCGCGGGGTCGTGCTGCGCCCAGCGTGCGGCGACGCTCGCGAGGAAGGCCGATCGGTCGGGCTCGTGCGCGTGCAGGCGGGCGTTCGCGGCGTTCTGGCCGGCGACGCCCAGGACGTAGTTCACCAGCGCCGACGCGCAGTCGAACTGCGCTGCGTCGGGGACGCCGAGCGCCTGCAGCTGTCCGCCGATCCCCTCGAAGATCTGCAGCATCGCCGACCGCCACGGCTCACGGAACAGCTGGGCACCCACCCAGGGGTGCGCGTCGATCGCGTCGAAGACCCCGAGCGCGACGGCACGGATCGCCTCGGCCGGTCCCGCGCCATGGGCCGTCCCGGTGATGACGCGGGCGATGACCGCGTCGGTGCTCTCCGCGAGCAGATCGTTCCTGTCGGCGACGTGCCAGTAGATCGCCCCGCTCCCTGTCGCCAGGCGCGCCGCAAGCGCGCGGAAGGTCAGCGCGCTCTCGCCGGCGGCATCGAGGATCTCGATCGCCGCCTCGACGATCCGCTGCTTCGACAGCGCGTCCGCACGCCGTTCCGTCCGCTGGGTCCTGGTCGCCATGGCGCCATCTTGACATCACTGGAACACTGTTCCAAATCCACATCTGTGGAACAGCGTTCCAGTCATCGCTCGAGAGGAACACCATGACGACCCCGGTCACGATCGTCGGTGCCGGCCTCGGCGGCCTGGTCCTCGCGCGGGTCCTCCATCTGCACGGAGTCCCGGCGACGATCTACGAGGCGGAGCCTTCGGCGGAGGCCCGCACGCAGGGCGGCATGCTCGACATCCACGAGCAGGACGGCCAGATCGCGCTCGAAGCGGCCGGCCTCACCGAGGCGTTCCGCGCGATCATCCACGAGGGCGGCCAGGCGTCGCGCGTGCTGGACCGGCACGGCACGGTGCTGCTCGAGATGCCCGACGACGGCACCGGCGGCCGGCCCGAGGTGCTGCGCGGCGACCTGCGTCGGATCCTGATCGACTCCCTGCCCGACGCCACGATCCGGTGGGGACGCAAGCTCGCCGGTCTGCACGCCCTCGGCGACGGCCGACACGCGCTGACCTTCGCCGACGGATCGACCGTCACCACGAGCCTCCTGGTCGGTGCCGACGGCGCCTGGTCCAAGGTCCGGCCGCTGCTGTCGGACGCGAAGCCCGACTATGTCGGCACGACGTTCATCGAGACGTTCCTGCACGAGGCCGACGAGCGTCACGCCGCGGCGGCCGCAGCGGTCGGCAGCGGCGCCCTGTTCGCGCTCGCTCCGGGACACGGCATCTTCGCGCATCGCGAAGCGGGAGGCGTTTTGCACGCCTATATTGAGCTGAACCGTCCGGCCGAGTGGATCGCCGGCATCGACTTCACCGACGCCGCCGCCGCGACCGCCCGCATCGCCGCCGAGTTCGACGGCTGGGCGCCGGCGCTCACCGCGCTGATCACCGACGGCGAGACCGCGCCGGTCCCGCGCATGCTCCACGCGTTGCCGGACGGATACCGCTGGGACCGCGTGCCCGGGGTGACGCTGCTGGGCGATGCCGCGCACCTCATGCCGCCGTCCGGCGAGGGCGCGAACCTCGCGATGTTCGACGGCGCCGAACTCGGCCGCGCGATCGCAGCACACCCCAACGACACCGACGTGGCACTAGCCGCCTACGAAGCGGCACTGTTCCCGCGCAGCGAGTCCGAAGCCGCCGACGCACACCGCATCCTGCTGCTCTGCCTAGACGACCGCGCCCCGTACAGCCTCGTCGACTTCTTCACGGGAGCTGGTTGAGAAAGCCACAGAGTCGCCCCTCGGACCCAAATGGATACTCAAGGCTGAGCCTTGAGCGGGTCCAGGGCAGAGCCCTGGCCTTCCCTAGCCCTCCGCCATCACCCCCCCAAGCAC
>CAXUCM010000307.1:0-4688 GCA_964249315.1 uncultured Acetobacteraceae bacterium
CCGGCCAGCCGGCCGAGATGGTGGGGGCTTTCGTGCTCCTGGCGTCGCACGAGGGCAGCTACATGTCGGGCGCGCTGCTGGCGGTGACGGGCGGCATGCAGATGCTGTGAGGCTCGGCCGCCTAGCCTTGTCGGTCGACAGGATTGTTCGCGTCGCTTGAACCGGAAGGCGTCGCGTCCGTTGCTGGGTCGAATCAGACCTTCATGCGCGGTAGCGCAGCGCGTCGACGAGCAGGCTGAAGGCCGGCGTCGGCTGGCGGCGGCTCGGATGGTAGAGGTGGTAGCCCGGGTAGGGCGGGCACCAGTCGGCGAGCACCCGGACGAGCCGCCCGTCGGCGAGGTAGCCCTGCACGCTGTCCTTCGGCAGATATGCGAACCCGAAGCCGGCCAGGGCCGCGTGAGCATGGGGGCGCTCTCGTTGAAGGCAAGCTGTCCTTCCACCCGCACCTGCACCTCGCGGCCTGCCTTCGAACTCCCACGCATAGAGGCCCCCCAAGAGTCGGCAGGCGGAGGTTGATGCAGGCGTGGCCGGTCAGGTCCTGCGGCCTCCTTGGCCGGCCTCGTTCGGCGACGTAGGCCGGGGCGCCGACGACGGCGGAGCGCATGTCGGGGCCGATGCGGGCGGCCACCATGTCTCTGGCCACCATCTCCCTGGCCACAATCTCGCCGGTGCGGATGCCGGCATCAAAGCGCCCGGCGACGATGTCGGTCAGGCCGGCTTCGACGGCCACCTCCACCTTGATCTCCGGGTATCCGGGCAGGAGCCGCCGCAAGGCCGGCCAGAGCAGGGTTCGCATCGCCTAGTCGTGCATCGTGATGCGGATCGTACCCGCGAGCCTGTCGCGCAGGTCGCCGAGGGCGCCCAGTTCGGCGTCGATCTCGTCGAGGCGCGGCCCGACGGCGCGAAGCAGGCGTTCACCCGCCTCGGTCGGCGCCACGTTGCGCGTCGTGCGGGTCAGCAGCCGCAGCCCAAGGCGCACCTCCAGGCCACGGAGCGTCTGGCTCAGCGCCGATTGCGACACGCCGAGCTGGGCGGCGGCGCGGGTGAAGCTGCGCTCCCGCGCCACGGCGAGGAAGGCCGCAAGGTCGTTCAGGTTCGTACAAGGCATCCATAAGCCTAGCTTCTAGGTTCATTCGGATCGTAGCCCCTGATGAGCGGCCGAGGCCCGCGCTACATGATCTCCCAGCTGCGATCGAAGGAGGCGAAGATGGAAATCAAGCGAGCGGGCAGCCAGCCGTCCGGCACGGGGTCGGTGGACTGGTTCACCGGGACCGTACGGATCGATCCGCTATTCACCGCGCCTGATCCGGCGCGGGTCGGTGCGGCGCTGGTGACCTTCGAGCCGGGCGCACGGACCGCGTGGCACACGCATCCGTTCGGTCAGACCCTGGTCGTGACCGCCGGCTGCGGCTGGGTGCAGCGGGAGGGCGGACCGATCGAGGAGATCCGGCCCGGCGACGTCGTCTGGTTCCCGCCGGGCGAGAAGCACTGGCACGGTGCCACCCCCACCACGGCGATGAGCCATATCGCCATCCAGGAGCGCCTGGACGGCTCGCCGGTGGACTGGATGGAGCAGGTCAGCGACGCCCAGTATCGGCGCTGACCGCTCGGCAGGAGTCGCAGAGATGCGCATGCGCACCCTCGGTCGAAGCGGACTCGAAGTCTCGGCCCTTGGCCTGGGCTGCATGGGAATGAACCATCATCGCGGCCCGGCTCCGGAGCGGCGCGAGATGCTCGCCCTGATCCGGCAGGCGGTCGAACGCGGCGTGACGTTCTTCGACACGGCCGAAGTCTACGGCCCGTTCACCAACGAGGAGCGGGTGGGCGAGGCGCTGGAGCCGTTCCGCGAGCGCGTGGTCATCGCCACGAAGTTCGGCTTCGATCTCGGCGCGGGCGGCGCCGGCGGCCTCGACAGCCGTCCCGAACGCATTCGCACGGTCGCGGAAGAGTCGCTCCGGCGGCTGCGGGTCGAGGCGATCGACCTGCTCTACCAGCACCGCGTCGACCCGGACGTGCCCATCGAGGACGTCGCCGGTGCGGTCAGGGAGCTGATCGCTCAGGGCAAGGTCAGGCATTTCGGGCTGTCGGACGCGAGCGCGGAGACCGTCCGGCGCGCGCATGCCGTCCAACCCGTGACCGCGATCCAGAGCGAGTACTCCCTCTGGTGGCGCGAGCCCGAGGACGCGGTGCTGCCGACATGCGCGGAGCGGGGCATCGGATTCGTGCCGTACAGCCCGCTGGGCCGTGGCTGCCTGACCGGCGATCGACGAGACCACGACGTTCGGCGGCAACGACAACCGTGTCGATCTGCTGGAAGAGATCGGCCGGCGCAAGCGCGCCACGTCGGCGCAGGTCGCGCTCGCCTGGCTGCATCGACGCCGCGGCCGCGAAGATCGCGGTGCACGGCGACCGCTATCTCACCAGGTGACCGGGAAGGCTTCGGCTGCTGCGCATAAGGCCAGGGCGCTGCCCTGGACCCGCTCAAGGCTCAGCCTTGAGAATCCGATCGTCTCGACGCCGCGACCTGGATCGGCTGATGCCCGACGGGCACACTCGGCATGACTCGTCATCCTCAAGCTAAACTGAAGAACCCGCCGCATTGACCGGTTCCATGCGTCGATTCATGCGGGACGGGTAGCTTGATGCCGTTGGAAGTCACGCATGACCATCTCCATGAACGATCCGTTGTTGCGTTCCGTCTTGACGGAGATCGATGCCGGCAACCCGGCGTTCGGCTCGGACGTGATCAACCTGATCAATCGTTCTCCGACCATGGTTGCCGAGATCGAGCAGGCCGACGCGCAGCCGGACGTTTCCGGTGGTCAAACCGCCGTGCAGCTGCAGAACGACCCGAGCCAGGGCGCGAGCAGCTATTACCGCAGCGACACGATCGAGTTCTCGGCGTTGAGCACCTATCAGGACAAGGCGTTGCCCTACGCCGGGGGGAGCCTGACGGCCTCTTACGACCTGGTGACGCCCGCCTCGGTGTTCGTGGGCGAGATCGGCTACGAACTCGGCCACGTGCTCGACCCGACGCTCGGGCCGATCTACGACGACGGGCTGTACGACCGGTACTCGGTGGACCAGGCGGTGCTGACGGAGTTCGCGAGCGAGGGAACCTCCTCGTACGACGAGTCCCGGATCAAGGCGCAGATCGACGCCAGCCTTCCCGGCGACCCAGTTCCCTCGACCATGGCGAACGGACTTGGTTTCTTCAACCCGGCCGGGAACCTCTCGAAGGACACGAGCGAGCTCCGCTTGCTGCAGACGATCCACGACGAGGGACAGGCCAAGAGCGACCTGGCGAGCCAGTTCTGGAACACGCCTGTCAACGGCGGCACGTTCCTCTCGACCTACTGGAACCCATACCTCGCGGCTGGATCCAGGAACTATCTCGGCATCAACGAGGCGTCGGTCACCGGCGTGTCGGTGCGGGAGAATGCCGGCGGCGTGCTGCTCGGCGGCACGATCACCACCACGACCGACAGCTACGACCTGACCTTCAACGGCATCGGCCAGGAGACGGCAGGCGTCACCCACCTGAGGGGCGACTTGCTGTACACGGACGCCTTTTCCGATGTCGCCGGGACGCCCTACGGGCTGACAAGAACGCAGAGCGGCGCGTCGTTCACGACCGATCCCGATGCCATCGAGACGGTCGTCGGCAACGGGAACGGCCTGACCGATACGGCGAACGGCATCACGGTGCGCGGCAGCGCCAACACGGTCAGTGCGGTCGCCCAGGGCGACGACGTTGCTCTGGTCGGAGACGGCAACGTCGTCTTCTCGACCGCTGACACGACCGGCCTGCTCGACATCTCCCTGACCGGCGCGGCAAACGAGATGGTTCTCGGCGGCAATGCCACGACGGTCTCCGGAGCAGGCGCCGACAGCACCGTCTTCGGCGGGTCCGGAGGCCTGGCCTGGAACGCCGGAGGTGGGACGCTGGTCCTCTCCGGGCCTTCCACGATAGCCGGCGCCGCGACCGATCAGACGGTGTTCAGCAGCGGTCGGGCCGTCTATGCCGGCGGGACAGGCTACGCGGACTTCATCGGGAGCGCCGGATCCGCGACGATCGGCGCGGCTCAGGGTGGCGGCTGGTTCGAGGGCGGCAGTGCCGGCAAGAACCTGATCCAGGGCAGCAACTCCGGTATCGGCACGGTGCTCGATGCGGGTGGCGATGACGACACGATCGCCGGGGGCACCAACGGTGGCGACTACTTCGTCGCGGGAGCCGGCAACGAGACGCTGGTCGGCGGCAATACGATCGGGACGAACTACTTCTTCCTCGGATCCGGCTTCGACGCCGTCACCCTGTCGGGCAACTCGATCCTGGATACCGGGTCGGGCTACGCCGACATCGTCGGCTCGGGCCAGGCGCAGGTCTATGGCGGCTCGGGAGCAGGCGACACCTTCACCGCGACGAGCGGGACCATGGACATCTACGGCTATCGGCCTGGCATCGACCACATCTCAGGAGCGATTGCGAGCACGAGCCATGACGGCGGGAGCACCGTCCTGCGCCTGGCGGATGGCGCGGTGATAACGCTGCACGGCTCCGCGCTCGCTTAGCGCACGTTCGGACTCGTGGGGGGGGGCGCCCCCCCCCCCCCCCCCCCGCGCGCGCGGGGCGGCGCAGGCCGGCCGGATCGGTCTGCTCGATGTTGTAGGGCGGATAGCCGTCGGAC
>CAXUCM010000308.1:0-4687 GCA_964249315.1 uncultured Acetobacteraceae bacterium
GTTGGGGGTGATGCAGGTGGCGCCCTGGTAGCGCGAGAAATCGTTCGACTTGGGGTCCACGAACACCGGGATGCCCCGCGTGCGCGCCTGCGCGATCGCATGCGCGAGCACCGACGGCGCGCACACCCCCTTGCCGTAATCCGACACCACCAGCACCCGGGCGGCGTCGATGTGCCGGTCGATCGCCGCGACCAGCGCCCGCGCCTCGTCCGGCTGCAGCGCCAGCCGGCTCTCCTCGTCGGCGCGCACCACCTGCTGGTGGGTGGCGATGAAGCGGGTCTTGCAGATGGTCGGGCGCGCCGTCGAGGGCACCAGCCCCGACGCCGTGCAGCCCTGCGCGGCGACGATCGCCCGCAGTGCGGCACCCGGCGCATCCTCGCCGACCAGTCCGACCAGCACCGCCCTGCCGCCGAGCGAGAGGATGTTGCTCGCCACGTTGCCGACGCCGCCCGCCATCTCGCGGGTCTGCGTCAGCCGCAGCACCGGCACCGGCGCCTCGGGCGAGATGCGTTCCATCTCGCCGTAGACGAAACGGTCGAGCATGATGTCGCCGACGCACAGCACGGTGATGTCGGAGAAATCCATCATCCGACGAAGCTCGCCACCAGGGCCGCGACCGCGAGCTGGCGCGACGAGCGCGCGCGGGCCGCATGCAGCACCGCGCGCGCCTCGCGGATCGAGCGGTCGAGCTCGGCGTTTACGATGACGTGGTCGAACTCGCGCCAGTGCGCGATCTCGTCGCGCGCGGCGCGCATGCGACGGGCGATCTCGTCGGGGTCGTCCGAGGCGCGCGCGCGCAGCCGCTGCTCCAGCACGCCGAGCGACGGCGGCAGCACGAACAGGCTGACCACGTCCTCGGGCAGCGCGTCGCGGATCTGCCGGTGGCCCTGCCAGTCGATGTCGAACACCATGTCGCGACCGTCGGCGAGGCAGGCTTCCACCGGCGCCCGCGGCGTGCCGTAGCCGCGGCCGAACACGATCGCCGATTCGAGCAGCGCGCCGGACGCCGCCATCGCATCGAACTCCGCCCGGGTGCGGTAGAGGTAGTGCACGCCCTCGACCTCGCCCGGTCGCGGCTGCCGGGTGGTGACGCTGACCGAGTGCGTCAGCTCCGGCTCGGAGGCGCGCAGGGCGTTGGTGATCGTGCTCTTGCCGGCGCCGGACGGGGCGGAGATGACCAGGCAGACGCCGCGTCGGCCAGGGGGCCGGCCAGGGGGACGACCAGGCGGCATCGGTGCGATCCTCGTTCGATCGCCTCTCTAATCCAGCGTCGCCAAGGCCTGCGTCAAGTCCGCGATCAGGTCCTCGGCGTTCTCGATGCCGATGCTGAGCCGGATCAGCCCGTCCGACACGCCGGCCTGTGCGCGCACCGCCGCCGGCACGCCGGAATGCGTGGTCGAGGCCGGATGGCTGACCAGCGACTCCGTGCCGCCGAGGCTGACCGCGAGCTTGAAGATGCGCAGCGCGTTGAGCACCCGGAACGCCTCGTCGATGCCGCCCTCGATGTCGATGCTGAAGGTCGAGCCGGCGCCGCTGGCCTGCCTGGCATGCACCGCCGCCGCGGCGTCGCCCGGACGCAGCAGGTTGAGCGCATGCACCCGGCGCACGCGCGGATGCATCGACAGGTAGTTCGCCACCGCCTCGGCGTTGCGCGCCGCCGCGTGCATGCGCAGCGACAGCGTCTCCAGCGACCGGCCGATCATCCAGCAGGAATGCGGATCGAGCCCGGTGCCGATCGCGCTGCGCAGGGTGCGGATCGGGCGCAGCGCCGCCTTCGAGCCGAGGGCGGCGCCGCCGACGAGGTCGCTGTGGCCGCCGACATACTTGGTCAGCGAGTACACCACGACGTCGACGCCGTGGCGCAGCGGCGCCTGGAAGATCGGGCCGAGCATGGTGTTGTCGCACAGGATCAGCGGCCGGAAGCCCTGGCGCTCCGCCAGTCGCTCTCGCAGCGCCGCGATCAGCGACAGGTCGACCAGGGTGTTGAGCGGGTTCGAGGGCGTCTCCACCAGGATCACGCTGACCCGGCCGTGCGCCGACGCCCGCGCCGCCGCCGCCTCGATCGCGCGCTCGCTGAGCCCGTCGGTGAAGCCCTCCGCCGTCATGCCGTAATTGGCCAGCGTCTTGACCAGCAGCGTCTCGGTGCCGCCGTAGAGCGGCTGGCTGTGCAGGATCGCATCGCCCGGACGCGCGGTGGCGAGGATCGTGGTCGCGATCGCCGACATGCCGGCGCTGAACAGCAGCGCCGCCTCGGCTCCCTCGTAGATGGCGAGGCGGTCCTCGACGATCTCGGCGTTGGGATGGTTGAAGCGGCTATAGACCAGCCCCGCCCCGCTCAGCGGCGCCTCGCGCCGGCCGGCGACCACGTCGAAATAGTCGCGGCCCTCCTCGGCCGAGCGGAACACGAAGGTCGAGGTCAGGAACACCGGCGGCTTGACCGCGCCTTCCGACAGCGCCGGGTCGTAGCCGTAGCCCAGCATCAGCGTCTCGGGGTGCAGCCGATGCTCGCCGAGATGCGTCTCCGTGCTCCGGTCGCTGCGCGTCATCCGCGGTGTCTGGCGTTCCGTGTCGTTGGTCATGCTCGGCACCTCCGGCGGCACCCTAGCCGAATGAACCATCCGGCGCACGCGACGTCATGACTCCAACGCAAGTGCGCGAGGATCCGACCATGGAATACCGCTATCTCGGCCGCTCCGGCTTCAAGGTTCCGGTGCTGAGCCTGGGCACCGGCACGTTCGGCGGCAACAACGAGTTCTTCAAGGCGTGGGGCGACACCGACATGCAGGGCGCCACCCGGCTGGTGGATATCTGCCTGGAAGCCGGCCTGAACATGTTCGACAGCGCGGACATCTACTCGAACGGGGCGGCGGAGGAGATCCTCGGCGGCGCGATCAAGGGGCGCCGCGACAAGGTCATCGTCTCGACCAAGGCCACCTTCCGGGCCGGCGACGATCCGAACGATGTCGGCTCGTCGCGGTTCCACCTGATCCAGGCGGCGGAGCGGGCGCTGAAGCGTCTCGGCACCGACTATATCGACCTGTTCCAGCTGCACGGCTACGACGCCCGCACCCCGGCCGAGGAGACGCTCGGCGCGCTGGACGATCTGGTACGTGCGGGCAAGATCCGCTATGTCGGCGTCTCGAACTGGTCCGGCTGGCACCTGATGAAGGCGCTGAGCGTCTCGGAGCGCTACAACCTGGCCCGCTACGTCGCGCACCAGGCCTACTACTCGCTGATCGGCCGCGACTATGAGTGGGAGCTGATGCCGCTCGGCATCGAGCAGGGCGTCGGCGCCGTGGTCTGGAGCCCGCTCGGCTGGGGCCGGCTCACCGGCAAGATCCGACGCGGCCAGCCGCTCCCCGCCGGCTCGCGCCTGCACAAGACCGCGGACATGGGGCCGCCGGTACCCGACGAGCAGGTCTACAAGGTGGTCGAGGCGATCGACGCCATCGCCGATCAGACCGGCCGCAGCGTGCCGCAGATCGCGCTGAACTGGCTGCTGCAGCGCCCGACCGTCTCGAACGTCATCGTCGGCGCCCGCAACGAGGAACAGCTGCGACAGAATCTCGGCGCCGTCGGGTGGAACCTCACCGCGGAACAGTTGGCACGGCTGGACGAAGCCAGCGCCGTGACGCTGCCCTACCCGTACTGGCAACAGCGCGGCTTCGCCGAGCGCAACCCGCCGCCGGTATGATCGTGACCATGACGAAGCAAGGCCAGGGCGCTGCCCTGGACCCGCTCAAGGCTTAGCCTTGAGAATCCATTTACGACTTGGAGGCGTCAGGCTCCACCTCGCAGCGGAGGGCGTTGCCGTGACGTTCGAGAAGACCGAGCTTCGTCGAAGCCGATGACACGGACTCCCTCGACCAGAGGTTGGAGCTCTGCCCATCGATCCGCTTCGCGGCTCGATCCCGCCAAAGGCTTCGCCTTGAGCGGGTCCAGGGCAGAGCCCTGGCCTTACTTGTTTGAATGCGCCAATGCCCTGACGCCGATATCGCGTCGCCAGACCGCGTCCGCCCACTCGATGCGCGCGACTGCGGCATAGGCGGCGTCGCGCGCATCGGCCAGCAGCGGGGCCGCGGCGCAGACGCTCAGCCCACGGCCGCCGCTGCCGCGCAGCGTACCGTCCGCGTCCAGCGCGGTCGCCGCCTGGAACACGCGCGTGCCGGCGATCCGCTCGGCCCTCTCGATGCCGGCAATCGTGCCGCCGGTCTGCGGCGTACCCGGGTAGCCGCGTCCGGCCAGTACCACGGCGATCGCCGCATCGTCGGAGAGTTCCAGCGCGCAGTCGTGCAGCCGTCCGTCGCAGAGCGCGAGCAGGGCGGCGAGCAGGTCGGAACGAAGCCGCATCAGCAGCGCCTGTGCCTCCGGATCGCCGAGGCGGACGTTGTACTCGATCAGCCTGGGACCCTGCGCGGTCAGCATCAGGCCGGCGAACAGGACGCCACGGAACGGCGTGCCGCGACGGACCAGCTCGGCCAGCGCCGGCCGCACGAACAGGTCCAGCGCGTGCGCCTGGGCGTCGGGTCCGAAGCCCGGCGGCGGCGAGACCGCGCCCATGCCGCCGGTGTTGGCCCCGGTATCGCCCTCGCCGATGCGCTTGTGGTCCTGTGCCGCGCCGATCAGCACCGCATCGGTGCCGTCGCACAGCGCGAACAGGATGACCTCGTCGCCAACCAGGCATTCC
>CAXUCM010000309.1:0-4650 GCA_964249315.1 uncultured Acetobacteraceae bacterium
CGGCAGCACGGTGAGCGCCTCGGCATCGATCAGCGCCACCGCGGCGATTGCCGCCGCCGCCCCGCCGCCCATGCCGTTATAGAGGGCGACCATCTGCGGCATCGCCGTCATCGCCACCCGCTTGCCGCTCCACCACGCCCATAGCGTGCCGAGCCCGAGGGCCACGATGCCGAGCGCGACGTTGGCGGCGAAGTGCGGCGGCAGCGCGACGTCTCCCGGCGCCAGCAGCGCGACGAAGGCGGCCGCCACCGCGACCAGCATGCCGATGCCGGCGACGACGATGCCCGAGCGCGCGGTCACCGGCGAGGACATCCGCTTGAGCCCGAGGATGAACAGCAGGGCTGCCGCGAACTCGGCGAGCGAGACCAGGTGAGAGACGATCATGATTTCACCTTGGCGCCGCTCGGCTTGAACATGCCAAGCATTCGGTCCGTCACCACGTAGCCGCCGGCGGCGTTGCCGGCGCCGAGCAGCACGCCGAGGAAACCGATCGCCTCGGCGGCGAGGGTGGTGGCGTGGAACAGCGCATGCAGCGCGCCCACCACGACAATGCCGTGGATGAAGTTGGACCCCGACATCAGCGGCGTGTGCAGGATCGCCGGCACGCGGCGGATCAGCTCGTAGCCGGTGAAGGCGGCCAGCATGAAGATGTAGAGCGCGATGACCCAGGTCATCGTGGTGTCGATGCTCATGGTCGTCTCCTGTTCAGGCGCCGGCAAGGGAGGGCGTGCGCGAAGGCGTCGCGGCACGGGTGAGTGCGGTCTTGTCGATGACCTCGTCGGAGAAGTCGGGCGAGACCGCGCCGTCGCGGGCGATCAGCTCCAGCAGGTTGAGCAGGTTCTTGGCGTAGAGCTCGCTCGCGTGCTGCGCCAGCAGCGAGGGCACGTTGAACGGTGCGATGATCGTCACCGGACCGACCTGCACGGTCTCGCCCGGCACCGCGCCCTCGCTGTTGCCGCCCCCCTCGGCGGCCAGGTCGACGATCACCGAGCCGGTCTTCATGCCCAGCAACTGCTCGCGATCGATCAGACGCGGCGAGGCGCGGCCGGGGATCGCGGCGGTGGTGACGATCAGGTCGGCGGCCTGGATGTGCGCGGTCACCACCTCGCGCACGCGCGCCTTTTCGTCAGGCGTCAGCTCGCGGGCGTAACCGCCCTCGCCGCGGGCGTCGACGCCGGTCTCGACGAACTTCGCGCCGAGCGAGAGCGCCTGTTCGCGCGTCTCGGGCCGCACGTCGTAGCCCTCGGTGATCGCGCCGAGCCTGCGCGCGGTCGCCAGCGCCTGCAGCCCGGCCACGCCGAGGCCCATCACCAGCGCGCGGGCCGGGCGCAGCGAGCCGACCGCGGTGGTCATCATCGGCAGGATGCGCGGCAGCCGCGTCGCCCCCAGCAGCGGCGCGTAGTAGCCGGCGAGCGCGGCCTGGCTGGAAAGCGCGTCCATCGACTGCGCCCGGCTGATGCGGGGCACCCGTTCCATTGCCAGGCAGGTGATGCGGCACTGCTCGAGCAGCGCCACCAGCTCCGCCTCCCTGTGCGCGTAGACGAAGCTCATCAGCACCGCGCCGGGCCGCATCGCACGCACCGCCTCGAGCGTCGGCGGCTGCACCGCGAGCACCACGTCGGCGTCGCCGAGCAGCCTGGCGGGATCGGCCTCGATCGTGACCCCGTCATAGGCGTCGTCGGGGAACTGCGCGGCGAGGCCGGCACCGGCCTGCAGCCAGACCTCGGCGTCGAGCTTGCCCCGCCTGGCCAGCACGCTCGGCACGACGGCAACCCGGCGCTCATGCGGCCGGGTCTCCCTGAGGACCGCGATCTTGAAGGTCATCCGTCCATCCATCCCCGATCGAGGCAGTTCGCCTGCCTTCTGCGGCCATCTTGGCACGATGCCGCGCGGCTTGCAGCGTGTCTTTGCGAGGATGTGCCGGCGGGCGCCCGGGTCGTCGCACGTCCCTGGAGGCGGGATCGGGTCGGTCATGCCCGTCTCGATGGGCCACGCGTCGATGATGCCGGATCTCGTAGGCGACTGCGCCCGTTCAGGATCATGAACCGGCAGTCACCATGGGGGTGATCGATCCATTCGGCGAGAGAGCGAGCACACCATGACGGACCGGCAATCCTCTGAGGTACTCATCGTCGGCGGTGGTGCGGGCGGTCTGGAGTGCGCCATCCGGCTCGCGCGCTCGATGCGGCGAGGGAGGCTGGGCCGCGTGACCCTGGTCGATCCCGTCCCTGCCCATGTCTGGAAGCCAAGGCTGCATGAGGTCGCGACCGGCCTGCTGATGATCGCGGAGGAGCAGGCGAGCTATGCCGAGCAGGCTGTCGCGCACGGATTCACGTTCGTGCTGGGTGCGGTGAAAGCGCTCGACGCGAGGCAGGGGATCGCGCGGATCAGCGCCGTGCAGGAGCCGGACGGCCCGGCCGAGCTGTTGCCGCCGCGCACGTTGCGGTTCGACACCGTCGTGCTGGCAATCGGCAGCACGATCGACGATTTCGGCATCCCCGGCGTCCTCGATCACTGCTACGTGCTGGACACGGCGGCCGGAGCCGACCGGCTGCACCGAGCCATCCTCGCCCAGGCCACCCGGGTGTCGGCGACCCCGGATGCTAGACTCCGGATCGCGATCGTGGGCGCGGGCAGCACGGGCGTCGAACTTGCCGCGGAGTTGCGCAGCGCCACCAGGGAGCTCGCCCTCTATCGCAGTCTCATCGATCCCGGCCGGGTCGACGTGCTGTTGCTGGAGATGGCGGACCGGCCGCTGCCCGGCGTCGCGACCGACACCTCGGAGTATGCGCGTCGGCTGCTCGACGAGAAGCAGGTGATGACGCGGTTCAAAGCGAAGGTGGCGAAGGTGACGGCCGGCGAACTCCGTCTCGCGGATGGTGACGTGATCAACGCCGACATCCTCGTCTGGGCCTCGGGAGTTCACGCGCGCGCGCTCGACGTCACGCCTGCACCAGGCATCGAGAGAGGCGGCCGGATGCGCGTGGATCCGATGCTGCGGGTTCTCGACGGAAGCGGCCGCGTGGTGGACGGCGTCTATGCGATCGGGGACTGCGCCGCCTGCTTCGAGCCGGGGCACAACAAGCCGGTCGGCGCCACCGCGCAGGCCGCGCACCAGCAGGCCCGCCTGCTCGCGCGCTCGCTCGCTGGCCAGCTACGAGGACGCGCGCCGCTCGGCTTCCGGTTCCGTTACCGCGGCACGCTGGTGTCGCTCGGGGGACATGATGCGGCGGGCGATGTACCCGTCGGCCGCGCGGCGTTCATCATCACCGGTGCTGCCGCAAAGCTCGCCTATCTCGCGCTATATCGCGCCCATCTGATCATACTGTTCGGCTGGTCGCGGACGACGGCGTTCACGGTTTCCGCGTTCCTGCGCCGATCGGCTGCGCCATCCATCAAGCTGCACTGGTGACAGGGCAGCGGCCCGTTGGCTCGCGGCGTCTCCGGCGGAAATCTCATCAGGGCCAGGCGCTGCCGCCGGCGACAGTTCATGGTTTCTTGACGCTCCGCTGATACAGTATTCAGAGCGTCAGCCGGCACCGGTCCGGCGGCAGAACGCCGATCATCGCGTCCGGAGGAGTGCGATGGCGGCTGACATGTCGAGGTACTAAAGGATCTGGGTTATACGACCATCGAGGCGGCGGACAGCGCCGGCGGGATGCGCATCCTCTTCATCACCGGCTACGCCGAGAACGCGGTGCTCGGCCACGGCCATCTCGACCATGACATGCGCGTGTTGATCAAGCCGTTCACCCTGGAGGCGCTCGCGCAGCAGATCAGGAACCTGATCGACTTCCAGGCGCCTCTGCATGTCCCGTCCAACGGGTAGCCATGCCAGCGGACGTTGATGACCAAAGAGACCGTAATGATGTCACATCGTTTCCAGCTGGGTCTTCATGCGTTATTGATTTGATGCGGGTCTGGGAGCGCCTGCCCTCGGCGGGGCGTGGGGCGGAGCCCTGGCCTTCGTCGAGGCTCGACCGAAGCAAAATCCATGATGGTGGTCGCCTTCTTGACGAACGGTGCACCCAGTCTTCCAATAAAGGCGGAAATGACGTTGGCTGCTCTGCGAGGACCGTGATGCATGTCACAGGAATAAACCACGTAACCCTGGCGGTCAGCGACCTGGCGCAATCCGTCGATTTCTATTGCAACGTCCTCGGATGCTCGCTGAAGGCGAGCTGGGCCGAAGGTGCATACCTGGAGGCCGGGAGCCTCTGGCTCTGCCTGTCCCGCGATCCTCTCGTACGTGAGGCGTCGCGTTCCGACTGCACGCACCTGGCGCTCGACGTTGCGGAAGCGGATTTCGAGGAACTGTCCCGGCAAGTTCGGAGGTCGGCGAGGATTTGGAAGGAGGGTCCAGGCAAGGGGACATTGCTCTTCTTCCTGGATCCGGACGGCCACAAGCTGGAGTTGCACGTCGGCTCGCTAGCCGCACGCATCCGCCAATGTCAGGCCCAGCCACCGCAGGATTGGAAAGTGGTCTAATACCGCCGCGCATAGATACGGACGTATCGAGGGTTGCGGTTGAGGCTCCGCCCATCGATCCGCTTCGCGGCTCGATCCCGCCAAAGGCATCGCCTTTGAAAACCCCGTTGAGAGCAAATGGATTCTCAAGGCTGAGCCTTGAGCGGGTCCAGGGCAGAGCCC
>CAXUCM010000310.1:0-4611 GCA_964249315.1 uncultured Acetobacteraceae bacterium
ACCTGATACAGGTGGCCGTGATGCGCCCGCCACACGCGCTCGCAGCCCTGCCGCAACTGATCTGGACCATTTTCGTATGTCGATACGCCTCGCGCGCGCGACTCGGCGCGTGGTGAGATCAGGCTCGTGGAAACCTCTTGTAAATGGATTCTCAAGGCCGAGCCTTGAGCGAGTCCAGGGCAGAGCCCTGGCCTTTTCCTACTTGCTCAGACGCAGCTCGATGCCCTGCCCCGCGCCGGAAAGCCTCGCGCCCTTGCTGACGTCGTCGATGCGAATCTCGACGCCGTTGCCGTTCTTCAGGTAGCGGCCGCCGATGCCGTTGCCGAGCGTAGCCTCGCCGTCCGCCGCGCCGTAGGTGCCGTCGAAATCATGCAGGTGGCGGAGATTGTAGACGCGCCCGTGGCCGATAACGCTGGAGTAGCCGACCGCGGCGACGTCGACGCCCTTGACGCCGAAATGGTAGCTGCGGCCGCGATAGCGCAGCACGCCGTCGCCCCAGGTAAAGCCGATGCCGACATCGGCCGCCTTGGCGGTGATGGTGACGTAGCCGGCGATCGGACCCGGTGCGCCGGCATCCCTGGCGAGAGCGGCGCCGGCGAGCACGGGAGCGGCGGCGAGGACGAGTCCGGCGGCCAGCGTTGGCATCCGCATGGTGGAATCCTTTCGAGCGATCAAGGGGGACGCCGCTCCGCGCGGCGGCCTGAAGCGTGCTCTAATCGTTCGACGAAGAGAGCGGTTGCAGACGGAACAATGCGGCGATGGCGCCCCTGACATGCGAACGGCGCCCGCCGCCCGGGTGAGGGACGGAGGACGCCGGAAGCGCCGGCAGAGCGTGGCGGGCGGGGTCAGCCGGCGGCGCGACGCGACCCGGTCTCGGCGACGTGGCCACCCTTGCGCGCGGCGGTCGACGCCTCGGTCATGATCGAGCGCAGCTCACGCAGGTAGGCCGCACCCTTCAGCGTGCGCTGCACCAGGATGGAGCGGCGGTCCATCGGATCGACCTTGCGCCGGGCGAGGTCGAGCTCGCCGAGCCGGTCCAGCGCTCGCGTGATCGCCGGCTTGGAGACGTTCAGCTCGGCGGCAAGGCCGCGAACGGTATGCGCGCCCTCCTGCAGGTAGCAGGTCAGGAACACGCCGAGCTGGCGGGCGGAGAGATCCGGACCGTCACGGCGCACCATCGACACGATGGTATCCCGCAGCGTGCCGACCAGCTGGTCGGAAGAGGAAGCCTGCGCCATGACGAAATCCTTTCTTGATGATTATGACTGCAAGCGCCCCGAACATCGTTGCAACGACGCGAACGATGCGACGAAACGCCCCTCGCACCCGCATATGGGGCTATCTCCTCCTTTATAGACAAAAGAAATGAATTGGTTCAGTCGCAATTACGTTACCGAGACGTTTTCGATCGGATCAGAGATGAAGGATCGGCAACAAACCATTGAACAGGCCTCGCAAACCCTGCGCATCGCCGCCCTCCGGACGGCCCGGGCGAGCTGCATCGTTCCAGCCGTATGTGTCGATATGTGCCCAAATGACCTTTTCTGAGACGAAACGCCGCAAGAACAGGGCTGCAGTAATCGCGCCGGCCATCGGCCTGGACGAGACGTTGTTCAGGTCGGCGACCGAGCTGGACAGCCAGCCGTCATAGGCATCGTGCAACGGCAGCCGCCATAGCGGATCGTGGGCATCGAGGCCCGCCTGCAACAGGGCGGCGGCGGCCGCGTCGTCGTTGCTGAACAGCGCCGGCAGGTCCGGACCGAGGGCGACGCGCGCCGCCCCGGTCAGCGTCGCCGCGTCGAGCAGCAGCGCCGGCCCCTGTTCGCAGGCCTCGGCGAGCAGGTCGCAGAGCACCAGCCGGCCCTCGGCATCGGTGTTGCCGATCTCGACCTGCAGGCCGCGACGGGTGGCGATCACGTCGGACGGCCGCATCGCGGTGCCGGAGACGCTGTTCTCGACGCAGCCGAGGCGCAGCTGCAGCCGCAACGGCAGATCCCGCTCCATGACCAGCCTTGCCAGCCCGAGCATGATCGCCGCCCCGCCCATGTCCTTCTTCATTCGTAACATCGCCGCCGACGGCTTGAGGTCGAGGCCGCCGGAGTCGAAGCAGACCCCCTTGCCGACCAGCGACAGCAGCGGCGAGTCCGCGCTCGCGGCGGAGCCTTGCCAGTCGGCCTGGAACACGCAGGGCGCGCGGGCACTGCCGGCGCCGACCGCGGCCACCGCCGGATAGGCCTGGTCCAGCGCCTCGCCCGCGATGATCCTCGTTCCGGCGCCGAAGCGCTCGCAGACCTGTGCCGCGACCTGGGCGAGCTCGGCCGGACCGAGCCGATTTGCCGGCATGTTGATCAGGTCGCGCGCCAGCCAGACCGCCCGCGCCTGCGCGGCGCCGAGGCCGCCATCCTCCGCGCACAGCAGCGGACGCCGCGGCGGCTCGGACTCGGCCCGCAAGCCCGCGAACCGGTAGGCGCCGAGGCAGAAGCCGAGCACCGCCGCCTCGCCGGCCGCATCCGCGATGCGCCAGGGTCCGGAGGGGAGTGCCGTGGCGAGTGCGGCATAGTCGAACGGATCAGGCGACGCGCCGACTCCGAGCAGGGCGGCGGCGACGCCGTCCGGGCCGGGCAGCAGCGCCACAGTCCCCGGCTTGCCGGCAAAGCCGGTCTGCGTGATCCAGGCACTGCCGCCGAGCCGCTCGGCGGCCGCCGGCAGCGACTCCGCGGTGACCGGATGCACCAGCCTCGCGGCATCCGCGTCGGCGGGATCGGCGAGACAATCGAGCGGTCGATCGAACATGCATGTTCCCCAGCGAGCTATGCTGCCCATCAGGGTTGGCGATTGCGAGCCCCTGCACAAGCAACGCCGCTCTTGCATTCGGGTCCGCCGCACCCGACCATACCGTCCATGCCGGGCGCAATTTTTCGGGCTCAGGGCCCATCCGGCTCCGCCGCCGCCGGCCGCGTCAAGGCGGTGCTCGGCCCGACCAACACGGGCAAGACGCACCTCGCCATCGAGCGGTTGCTGGCGCACAGCTCCGGCATCATCGGATTTCCGCTGCGCCTGCTCGCGCGCGAGAATTACGAGCGCATGGTGGCGGCGAAGGGGATCCGCCACGTGGCGCTGATCACCGGCGAGGAGAAGATCGTCCCTCCCGAGGCGCGCTACTTCTCCTGCACCGTCGAGGCGATGCCGCTCGACCGGCCGGCGGAGTTCGTCGCCGTCGACGAGATCCAGCTCTGCGCCGACCCCGATCGCGGCCACATCTTCACCGACCGGTTGCTGCACGCGCGCGGAATGGTGGAGACCATGTTCCTCGGCGCCGAAACGATCCGCCCGCTGCTCTCCCGCCTGGTGCCGGGGACGGTCGTCGAGACCCGTCCGCGCCTGTCGCAGCTGAGCTATGGCGGAGCGGCCAAGCTGACCCGGTTGCCGCCGCGCTCGGCGGTGGTGGCGTTCTCGGCGGCCGAGGTCTACGCCATCGCCGAGCTGATCCGCCGCCGGCGCGGCGGCTGTGCCGTGGTGATGGGACGGCTGTCGCCGCGCACCCGCAACGCCCAGGTGGCGCTGTACCAGGACCACGAGGTCGACTACCTGGTCGCCACCGACGCGATCGGCATGGGCCTGAACATGGACGTCAACCATGTCGGCTTCGCCGGCCTGTCCAAGTTCGACGGCTCGCGGCCGCGCCGGCTCAGTGCCGCCGAAGTGGCGCAGATCGCCGGACGCGCCGGACGCGGCATGCGCGACGGCAGCTTCGGCACCACCGCGAACTGCCCGGAGCTGCCCGAGGAGATCGTCGAGGCGGTCGAGGCGCACCGGTTCGATCCGCTCGAGCAGATCTTCTGGCGCAACAGCGCGCTCGATCTGTCGGAGCCGGATGCGCTGCTGGCCAGCCTGCTCGCCGCCCCGCCGCGCCCGGGTCTGGTCGCCGGACGCGAGGCCGCCGACCTGCTGACGCTCGACCAGCTCTGCCGCGAGACCGAGATCCGTGCGCTCGCGCGCGGACGCGCCGCCACCCGGATGTTGTGGGAGGCATGCCAGATCCCCGACTTCCGCAAGCTCGGCGACGACAGCCATACCCGGCTGTGCGCGCGCGTGTTCAGCCACGTGGTGCGCGACGGCCGGCTGCCGCCCGACTGGATCGCATCACAGATCAACGGCCTCGCCCGTGCCGACGGCGACATCGACACGCTGATGCAGCGCCTCTCCGGCGTGCGCGTCTGCGCCTACATCTCCGCCCGCCCCGACTGGCTCGCCGACGCGACGCACTGGCAGGAGCGCGCACGCGCGGTCGAGGACCTGCTCTCGGACGCGCTGCACGAGCGGCTCACCGCGCGCTTCGTCGACCGGCGCGCGGCGACGCTGATCCGCCGTCTCGACGATACCGAGGGACGCGAGATGCTCTCCGCCGTCACCGGCCAGGGCGAGGTGGTGGTCGAGGGGCATCCGGTCGGCCACGTCGCCGGCTTCCTGTTCCAGCCCGACCCGCAGGCGGCCGGCACCGAGCGGCGCCTGGTGCTGCGCGCCGCCCGGCGCGCGCTGCGCGAGGAGATGCCCAGGCGGGTGCGCGCCCTCGCCGCTGACTCACGGCATCGAAGCCTCACCCTCGACGGT
>CAXUCM010000311.1:0-4595 GCA_964249315.1 uncultured Acetobacteraceae bacterium
ACTTCCCGATCCTGATGGCGGTCTGGAAGCTCGCCCCGGCGCTCGCCGCCGGCAACTGCGTCGTGCTCAAGCCGGCCGAGCAGACCCCCGCCTCGATCCTGGTGCTGGCCGAGCTGATCGCCGACCTGCTGCCGCCCGGCGTGCTCAACATCGTCAACGGCTTCGGCCTGGAGGCCGGCAAGCCGCTCGCCTCGAGCCCGCGCATCGCCAAGATCGCCTTCACCGGCGAGACCACCACCGGCCGGCTGATCATGCAGTATGCCAGCCAGAACCTGATCCCGGTGACGCTGGAGCTGGGCGGCAAGTCGCCGAACATCTTCTTCGCCGACGTGATGGCCGAGGATGACGACTTCCTCGACAAGGCGCTGGAAGGCTTCACCATGTTCGCGCTGAACCAGGGCGAGGTCTGCACCTGTCCGAGCCGGGCGCTGATCCATCAGAGCATCTACGACCGCTTCATGGAGCGCGCGGTGCATCGCGTGGCCGCGATCAAGCAGGGCGATCCGCTCGATCCTACCACCATGATCGGCGCCCAGGCCTCCAGCGAGCAGCTCGAGAAGATCCTCAGCTACTTCGATATCGGCCGCCAGGAAGGGGCCGACATCCTGATCGGCGGCGAACGCAACCATCTCGATGGCGAGCTCGCCGGCGGCTACTACGTCAAGCCGACGATCTTCCGCGGTCACAACAGGATGCGCGTGTTCCAGGAGGAGATCTTCGGCCCGGTGGTCTCGGTCACCACGTTCAAGACCGACGAGGAGGCGATGGAGATCGCCAACGACACGCTGTACGGGCTCGGCGCCGGTGTGTGGAGCCGCGACGCCAATCGCTGCTACCGCTTCGGACGCGGCATCAAGGCCGGCAGGGTCTGGACCAACTGCTACCACGCCTACCCGGCGCATGCGGCGTTCGGCGGCTACAAGCAGTCCGGCATCGGCCGCGAGAACCACAAGATGATGCTCGACCACTACCAGCAGACCAAGAACATGCTGGTCAGCTACAGCCCCAAGAAGCTCGGCTTCTTCTGAGGGACCGCGCATGGCAGAGGATCCGAAGCGGGTGACCGCGACCGAGACGGCGCTGCTTCTGATCCAGCGGCTGCGCGCCGAGCACGGTCCGGTGCTGTTCCACCAGTCCGGCGGCTGCTGCGACGGGTCCTCGCCGATGTGCTATCCGCAGGCCGACTTCATCGTCGGCGACCACGACGTGTGCCTCGGCATGATCGGCGAGGCGCCAGTCTATATCGGAGCCGCGCAGTTCGCGCTCTGGCGCCACACCCAGCTGATCATCGACGTGGTGCCCGGACGCGGCGGCATGTTCTCGCTCGAGAACGGCACCGAGCAGCGCTTCCTGACCCGCGGCCGCACCTTCACGGCCGCCGAGATGGACCGGCTCGCGCCCGTCGCCGTGCCGTCATGACGGTGGCGGTGCTGCCGCGGCGCGTGGCCGAGCCGGAGCGGACCGAGGCCGAGCGGCACCGCGACGGCGCCGCACTGCGACGGGGGCTGGCGCGGCGCGAGCAGGCGCGCTGGAGCCCGACCGGCCGACGCACCGATCCGGTCGCGATCCTGCTCCGGCAGGGCGAGACCCGGCTTGCCGACCTGCTGCCCGAGCGCTACCGGCGGATGAGCGCCTCGCCGTTCAGCTTCTATCGCGGGGCTGCGGCGATCATGGCGCAGGATCTGTCGGGCCTGCCCCATGCCGGCATCCGGGTGCAGAGCTGCGGCGATGCGCACCTGCTCAATTTCGGCACCTTCGCCTCGCCCGAGGATGTCGCGGTGTTCGACATCAACGATTTCGACGAGACGCTGGCCGCACCCTTCGAATGGGACGTCAAGCGGCTGGCGACCAGCCTGGTGCTGGCCGGGCGCGAGGCCGGGCTGAAGCCGTCCGCCTGCGTCGCCCTGGCCCGGCGCTGCGCCGCTTCCTACCGACGGCACGTGCGCCGGCTGTCGCTGATGTCGCCGCTGGCGGCCTGGAACAGCCGGATCGACCTGCGCGAGGCGATCGCGCGGATCGACCGCAAGCCGGTGCGTCATCGTGCCGAGCGACGGCTCGAGCGCGTGCTGGCCGAGGCAAGCTCCGGCTACGGCCTGTTCGAGCAGCAGCGCGACGGCTCCTGGCAGATCGCCCGGCGCACCCCGTTCGTACGGCCGCTGGCCGAACACGAGCTGCACGCCGAGGCCGCGTTCGCGCGCTACGCCGAAACCCTGCGCGAGGAGCAGCGCCTGCTCTACGAGCGCTACCGGCTGCGTGCGACCGCGCTCAAGGTGGTCGGCATCGGCAGCGTCGGCACGCTCTGCGCGATCGCGCTGTTCACCACCGCGGATGCGTCGCCGCTGCTGCTGCAGATGAAGGAGGCGCAGGAGAGCGCGCTCGTCGCGGCCGGCGCGACGCCTTTCGCCAACCAGGGCCAGCGCGTCGTTGCCGGCCAGCGCATCATGCAGGCGGTGTCGGATCCGTTCCTGGGCTGGACCGAGGCGCGCGTCGACGGCCGCCAGCTCTACGTGCGCCGGCTCAAGGACAGCCGGCTGGCTTCGGTTGGCACCGAGATCGAGAGCGAGACGCTGCCCTTCACCGCAGCCTTGTGCGGACGGACGCTGGCGCGCGCGCATCTGCGTTCCGGCGACGGCGCCCTGCTCTCGGGCTATCTCGGCGGCGGCGAGGTGTTCGACGACGCCATCGCCGCGTTCGCAGAAGCCTACGCCAGGCAGAACGACGAGGATTTCGCGAGCTTCCGCACCGCGATCCAGCAGGGCGTGATCCGGCTCTGAGCGACGCCGCCGGGATCGATGCGGGCGCGCTCGCCGAGATCGCGCTGGGCCACGTGACGCGCGAGTATCCGCACAAGCTCGACCACGTGCTGACGGCGCCGAGTGCTGCGCCCTTGCTGCCATCGACGTTGCATCCGGTCTTCCACGGCAGCTTCGACTGGCACTCCTGCGTGCACGGCTACTGGCTGCTGGCGACGGTGCTGCGCTGCGCGCCGTCGCTGCGACAGGCCGGGCGCATCCGCAGCCTGTTCGAGGCACGCTTGACCCCTGCCCTGCTGCAGACCGAATGCGACACGCTGTGCGCGCCCGGCTGGGAGACGTTCGAACGGCCCTATGGCTGGGCGTGGCTGCTGATGCTCGATGCCGAGCTCAACCGGCACGCTTCGACCGGCTGGGCCGCGGCGATGGCGCCGCTCTCGACGCTGATCGCGCGACGCCTGCAGGCGCACCTGGCGCGATCGTTCTATCCGGTGCGGCACGGCGCGCACGCCAACACCGCCTTCGCCCTCGCGCTGGCGACGGAATACGCCCAGGTGCATGCCGATGCCGGGCTGCTCGCGGCGCTGTCGGACGCGGCGACGCGCTGGTATGCCGGCGATGCCGCCTGCCAGGCCTGGGAGCCGGGCGGCGACGAGTTCCTGTCGCCCGCGCTGATCGAGGCCGAGGCGATGCGTCGCCTGCTGCCGGTGCCGGCCTTCGCCGCCTGGTTCGACGCCTTCCTGCCCGACCTGGCGGCCGGGCGTCCCGCCTGCCTGTTCACCCCGGCCCTGGTCAGCGATCGCAGCGACGGCAAGATCGTCCATCTCGACGGCCTCAATCTCAGCCGCGCCTGGTGTTTCGGCAGCCTTGCTGAAGCGCCGGGGCAGACGCGCGAGCGACGTGCCGCGATGCGGGCCGCGTCCTCGCTGCACATCCGGACGGCGCTGCCGCATTTGACCGGCGACTATGCCGGCGAGCATTGGCTGGCCAGCTTCGCGCTGCTCGCAGCACGCGCCGGCACGACGCAAACGTGAGCATGTCCGGCACATCCAGACGCTCCGGGCCGCGTATGAGTTCAGATGGACGAGCAACAGGGGCCGCGCCCCCCGGTGATCCTGGTGGTCGACGACGAGGCGCTGTTGCGCACGCTGGCGAGCGAGCATTTCGGCGATGCCGGCTACGAGGTGATCGAGGCCGGCGACGGCGCCGCCGCCCTGGCGGCGTTGCACGCGCGTCCGGACATCCAGGCGGTGTTCACCGACGTGCAGATGCCCGGTCGACCGGACGGGCTGGCATTAGCCCGGACGGTGCGCCAGGTCTCGCCGAACTGCGCCATCGTCGTGGTCTCTGGCCGCGCCTTTCCGGAGAAGCACGATCTCGCCGAAGGGGTCCGGTTCGTTGCCAAGCCGTATTGGGGGAGCGACATCGTCAACCTGATCAGCGGCATGATCGGGCACGCGACGCATTAGGATTGGGGCTTCGCCCATCGATCTGCTTCGCGGCTCGATCGCCGAAGGCTTGCCTTTGGAAACCTCCTGTAGCGGCACGTTGATCAGCTGACTCAGATGTGACTGACCGTTGGCTGTTGCGGTGTGATCCTGCGATGCACGGGAGAGGATGGCATCGTTGATCAGGTCGGATCTGTCATCGACGGATCTGCAAGCACAGGCTCGGCGGGCCGTCGAACCTGCAACCGGCAACGACTTCTGCCTCATGCTGCCGAAATCCTGGCCTTGCATGGGTCACGTTCGAAGGCCGTTGATATGAGACGAGCTGCGCGCGGCCGAGATGATCGCTGTCAATCGGCGTCCAAAAAGGACCTTCTATCGGCGTGCAATCGGG
>CAXUCM010000312.1:0-4590 GCA_964249315.1 uncultured Acetobacteraceae bacterium
TCACCATCGTCCGTCTTGCTGGCGTCGGCATGGGCGGACAGCGTGGCCAGTTGCGCGGGTCCCTGATCGACGAGCTGGGCCGCGTCGGCGACGGGTGCGGCGCCGCCCGGCAGCATGCCCGACGCGGAGAATCCGTTCTCGACCTTCGCCATCGGGCTGAAATACGCGGCGATGCCGCGGCGCTGCGTCTCGGTGGTCGCGTTGATCAGCCACATCAGCAGGAAGAAGGCCATCATCGCCGTGACGAAGTCGGCATATGCGACCTTCCAGGCGCCGCCATGATGGCCGCCATCGACGACCTCTTCCTTGCGGACGATGATGGGCCTGGCGCTGCCACGTCCGGCGCCGGGACGCCCGCCGCCTTCCTTGCCGGCCTTGCCTGCCATCTCGACTCTCCCGCGCTGCGCCGAGCGCTATCGTGACGAGGCCGAGTTAAACGACCATTAAGGTCTGGGCGAGGGAAGTCTCACGATTTCGTCACGAGTCGCCGAAAGCAGATGCGGCGGCACCGTCACCCGATACAGCCGATAGGTCTCGGCGGTCTCGCCGCTGCGGCCGCGCGACAGCTCGCCGAGCGGGACCGGATCGGCGAAAAGGTCGCGGTCCGGCTCGTCGCGGCGACGGAGGCTGCGCAGCAGCAGGCCGGTGCGGCCGGCGAGATCGGGATGCGGCATCGAGAACAGACGCCAGCGCGGTTCGGCCGCGAAGACGGAACGGTGCGGCAGGGCGAAGGCAAGCTCGGCGGCGAGGCC
Source organism: uncultured Acetobacteraceae bacterium (assembly GCA_964249315.1). GTDB lineage: Bacteria > Pseudomonadota > Alphaproteobacteria > Acetobacterales > Acetobacteraceae > Lichenicoccus. The sequence goes on from CAXUCM010000312.1 coordinate 753, forward strand.
GTACTCGTCGGCGATGATGAAGCGGTCGGATGCGCCGTCCTCGCCCGCGCGGGCGGCGACGCGGTCCGCCAGATCCTGCCAGCCGGCGAGCCGGACCAGCGTGATGTCGAGGCGTCGCGGCAGCGCCGCCGGGGCTGCCACGGATTGCAGGTAGAGCAGCGCGGTCAGGCCGAAGCCCAGCGCCGTCGCCTGCCGCCACCAGGCCCGCGGCAGCCGTGCCGCGGCGATGGCGCCGGCGGGATAGAGCAGGCCCGGCCAGTTCGCCTGCACGCGATCGCCGAGCGCATGCGCGACGAAGACCAGCACCGCCGGCACGGTGACCCAGACCAGCAAGGTCGCCCCGGGCTCGGCCGCGATCGGCCGGCGCGACAGTCGCGCGATGCCCACGACGAACAGGATGAAGGTGATCGGGGTGGCGAGGCCGACCTGGCCGCCGAGCAGCTCGGCGAGGTAGCGCGCCGCCCGACCCGCATGCCACGCGCCGCCGCGGCCGCCCTGCTTGAGCAGGCTCGCCCACCCGTGCGACGCATTCCAGGCCAGCACCGGCACGAACAGCAACAGCGCGATCAGGGCCGCCGCCCACGGCCACGGCGTGCGCAGCCACTGCCGTCCGGTCGGCGTCGCGGCCAGCCAGAGGGCGACGCCGGCAGCCGGCAGCACGACGGTGTACTTGCTGTCGAGCGCCAACCCCGCGTTGATGCCGAACGCGAGCCACCAGGCACCGCGTCCGCTGGCGATCACCCGTGCCAATGATGCCAGCGCCGCGGTCCAGAACAACAGCAGCGGGGTGTCCGGGGTGATCGTCACCGCGCCGACGCCGAGCAGCAGCGTCGCATTGAGCAGCACGGCGGCGACGAGGGCGCGGCCGTAGCGCTCCGGCGCCGCAACATCGCCGGCCAGCAGGTCTGCACCTGCCGAGACCAGCAGCACGCTGCCGACCCCGGCTGCGAGCGGCGACAGCAGGCGCACGCCGAGCGGCGTGTCGCCGAACAGCAGGGTGCCGAGGCGGATCCACAGAGCGGTCATCGGCGGGTGATCGAGGAAACCGGGTGCGAGCGCATGCGACCAGGTCCAGTAGTACGCCTCGTCGGGTGCGAGCGGCGTGCGCGCGGCGACGAGGAGGCGCAGGCCGGTCAGCACGATCAGCGCGGCGAGCCAGGGCACCTTGGCACGCATCGACGGCCGCTCCGCGTGCGGCCCGGCGCGGACCGTCAAGCCCGGCGCGACGAGCTCAGCGCGAATCGACCGGCACGCCGGCAAGGTCGCGGCTGGTGCGGATCGTCTGCAGGGTCTGCACGCGGCTGACATGCGCCGCTTCGGTCAGGCGGCGGGTAAGCTGGTTCTCGTGCATGGTATCGCGCGCCACCAGCCGCATCAGGAAGTCGCCGCCGCCGCGGATCATGTGGCACTCGCGTACTTCCGGCCAGTTCGCCACGGTCGCCTCGAAACCGGTCAGCACCGCGTCCCTCTGGCTGTCCAGCCCGATCAGCGCGAAGAACATGATCGACCAGCCGAGCAGGTGCGGATCGGTATCGCCGTGATATCCGCGGATCACGCCGAGCTCCTCGAGCCGGCGCACCCGACGCAGGCAGGGCGGCGCGGAGATGCCGGCACGACGCGCCAGCTCGACATTGGTGATGCGGCCGTCTTCCTGGAGTTCGACCACGATTCGCCGATCAATCGCGTCCAGCTCGGTCACGTCGGTCCTGTCCTTCATCGATCCGGTCCGGCATCGCGGGCCCGAGCATATATGGCAGCGTCAGGAAAGCCGCAAAGACGACGCAAAAGGCGCGCGGCGTCGCCGATGGCCGGCAACTTGCTTGCACTGCAGCAATTTCGCCCGATATCTTCATGCCAGCGGGGTACAGACCAAGACGATGAGCGAAACCATTTCGACCGACGTACTGGTCATCGGCGCCGGACCGGCCGGCTACACCGCGGCGATCTATGCCGCGCGCGCCAACCTCAAGCCGGTGCTGGTGTCCGGTCTGCAGCCCGGCGGCCAGCTGATGATCACCACCGACGTCGAGAACTATCCGGGCTTCGCGCAATCGGTGCAGGGACCCTGGCTGATGGAGCAGATGGCGGCCCAGGCGGAGCATGTCGGCACCCGCATCGTCCACGACCTGATCATGCAGGCCGACCTCGCCGGGGCGCGCGCGCCGGATGCGCCGTTCCGCCTGGTCGGCGATTCCGGCGACGTCTACCTGGCGCGCAGCGTGATCATCGCCACCGGCGCACAGGCGCGCTGGCTCGGACTGCCGGCGGAGAAGAAGCTGCAGGGCGCCGGCGTCTCGGCCTGCGCCACCTGCGACGGCTTCTTCTATCGCGGCCGGCGAGTCGCCGTGGTCGGCGGCGGCAACACCGCGGTCGAGGAGGCGCTCTACCTCACCCACCATGCCGACCACGTGACCCTGATCCATCGCCGCGACCGTCTGCGCGCCGAGAAGATCCTGCAGGAGCGGCTGTTCGCGCACCCGAAAATCTCGATGATCTGGAACAGCGTCGTCGAGGACATCATCGAGACCGGGACGCCGCCCGTCGTCGGCGGCCTCGTGCTGCGCGACATCACCACCGGCCGCGCCGATACGCTGACCGTCGACGGGATGTTCGTCGCCATCGGCCACACGCCCAACACCTCGATGTTCCGCGGCCAGGTGGCGCTGGACGACGAGGGCTACATCCTCACCGCCCCCGGCACGACGCAGACCTCCGTGGCGGGCGTGTTCGCCGCCGGCGACGTGCAGGACAAGATCTTCCGCCAGGCGGTCACCGCCGCCGGCACGGGCTGCATGGCGGCCCTCGAGGCCGAGCGCTACCTCACCGAAAGCCGACCGGTCCAGGCGCTGGCTGCGGAATGACGCACGGCCCGGCTCCGACGCATTCCCCCAGAGCGAGCAGGGCAGCATGAGCATGGATTGGGACAAGCTCCGCATCTTCCACGCGGTGGCGGAGGCGGGCAGCTTCACCCATGCGGGCGACGTGCTCAACCTCAGCCAGTCCGCGGTCTCCAGGCAGATCTCCGCGCTGGAAGAGGCGTTGCAGGTGCCGCTGTTCCACCGCCACGCGCGCGGCCTGATCCTGACCGAGCAGGGCGAGGCGATGAACCGCACCGTACGCGAGGTATTCGCCAAGCTCGCGATGACCGAGGCACTGCTCACCGAGAGCAAGGAGAAGGCGGCGGGGCGGCTCAAGGTGACGACGACCGCCGCGTTCGGCGCCGAATGGCTGACGCCGCGTCTGCCCGCCTTCCTCAAGGCGCATCCCGACATCACCATCACGCTGATCCTGGAGGATGTCGATCTCGACCTGGGCATGCGCGAGGCGGACGTGGCGATCCGGATGCACCCGCCGCGCCAGCCTGACCTGGTGCAGCGCCACCTCGCCGACATCCACATGCCGATCTGCGCCTCGGCCGGCTATATCGAGGAGCACGGCGCACCGGCCGGCCTGGACGATCTCGACCAGCACAAGCTGGTGTTGTTCGGATCCTACCACCCGCCGACACCCGACATGGACTGGCTCGCCGCGACCGGCCGGACGAACGGCCATAAGCGCACCCCCGCCCTCGAGGTGAACAGCCTCGCCGCGATGGCGGCGGCGATCGAGGCCGGACTCGGGATCGGCTCGCTGCCGCACTACATCGTCAACGAGCGCCCGACGCTGAAGAAGATCATGCCGCAGGTGAAGACGCCGATCGTGGAGGCGTATTTCGTCTATCCCGAAGAGCTGCGCACCTCGAAGCGGGTCGCGGTGTTCCGCGATTTCCTGCTCGCCGAGATGGCATCGCGAAACTAAATTGCGACTTCGCCCCACAGCATAAACGGATTCTCAAGGC
>CAXUCM010000313.1:0-4586 GCA_964249315.1 uncultured Acetobacteraceae bacterium
CAACCGCAACAACCGGCTGAAGCGGCTGATCGAGCTGCGCGCGCCCGACATCATCATCCGCAACGAGAAGCGGATGCTGCAGGAGGCGGTGGACGCCCTGTTCGACAACGGCCGTCGTGGCCGGGTCATCACCGGCGCCAACAAGCGGCCCCTGAAGTCGCTGGCCGACATGCTGAAGGGCAAGCAGGGCCGCTTCCGCCAGAACCTGCTCGGCAAGCGCGTCGATTATTCCGGCCGCTCGGTCATCGTCGTCGGCCCCGAGCTGAAGCTGCACCAGTGCGGCCTGCCGAAGAAGATGGCGCTGGAGCTGTTCAAGCCGTTCATCTACTCCAAGCTGGAGAAGTACGGCCACGCCACCACCATCAAGGCGGCCAAGCGGATGGTGGAGAAGGAGCGTCCCGAGGTCTGGGACATCCTCGAGGAGGTGATCCGCGAGCATCCGGTGATGCTGAACCGGGCGCCGACGCTGCATCGTCTCGGCATCCAGGCGTTCGAGCCGGTGCTGATCGAGGGCAAGGCGATCCAGCTGCATCCGCTGGTCTGCACCGCCTTCAACGCCGACTTCGACGGCGACCAGATGGCGGTGCACGTGCCGCTGTCGCTGGAGGCGCAGCTCGAGGCCCGCGTGCTGATGATGTCGACCAACAACATCCTCAGCCCGGCCAACGGCAAGCCGATCATCGTGCCGAGCCAGGACATCGTGCTGGGGCTGTACTACCTCTCGCTGGAGACCGCGGAGTTCCGCGCGACACCGGACCAGAGCGAGTACGACGCAAACGACGGCAAGCTGGTCAAGGCCGGCGCTCCGGCGTTCGGCACCATCGGCGAGATCGAGTTCGCGCTGGCCGCTCGCGCGATCAAGCTGCATGACAAGATCCGGGCGCGCTTCGAGACGGTGGATTCCACCGGCGCCAAGGTGCGCATCACCGTGGTCACCACGCCGGGCCGCATGCTGATCGCGCAGATCCTGCCCAAGCATCCGCAGGTGCCGTTCGCGCTGATCAACAAGCAGCTCACCAAGAAGAACGTCTCGGACGTGATCGACGCGGTGTATCGCCATTGCGGCCAGAAGGAGTGCGTGATCTTCGCCGACCGGCTGATGGGCCTGGGCTTCGGCCAGGCGGCCAAGGCCGGCATCTCGTTCGGCAAGGACGACATGATCATCCCGGCGGAGAAGTGGACGCTGGTCGATCACACCACCGCCGAGGTCAAGGAGTTCGAGCAGCAGTACCAGGACGGGCTGATCACCGCCGGCGAGCGCTACAACAAGGTGGTCGATGCCTGGTCGCGCTGCACCGACGAGGTGCAGGCGGCGATGATGAAGGAGATCTCGCGCCAGGAGGTCGGCAAGCAGACCAACTCGGTGTGGATGATGAGCCATTCCGGCGCGCGCGGCAGCCCGGCCCAGATGAAGCAGCTCGCCGGCATGCGCGGCCTGATGGCCAAGCCGTCGGGCGAGATCATCGAGCAGCCGATCATCGCCAACTTCAAGGAAGGCCTGTCGGTGCTCGACTACTTCACCTCGACGCACGGCGCCCGCAAGGGTCTCGCCGATACGGCGCTGAAGACGGCGAACTCCGGCTACCTGACCCGCCGGCTGGTCGACGTGGCGCAGGACTGCATCATCGTCGAGGAGGATTGCGGCACCGAGCGCGGCCTGACCGTGCGCGCGGTGATGGATGGCGGCGAGGTGGTCTCCAGCCTGGCCGAGCGGATCCTCGGCCGCACCACCTCGGTGGACGTGCTCGAGCCGGTCACCGGGCGCATCGTGCTGCCGCGCAACAGCCTGATCGGCGAGGCGGAAGCCGAGATGATCGAGAGCGCCGGCGTGGAGAGCATGCTGATCCGCTCGGTGCTGACCTGCGACAGCCGGGTCGGCGTCTGCGGGCACTGCTACGGGCGCGACCTCGCGCGCGGCACGCCGGTGAATATCGGCGAGGCGGTGGGCGTGATCGCGGCGCAGTCGATCGGCGAGCCGGGCACGCAGCTGACCATGCGCACCTTCCATATCGGCGGTGCGGCGCAGCGTGGTGCGGAGACCTCGATGGTCGAGGCTTCGCACGACGGCATGGTCAACATCAAGAACCGCAACGTCGTGCAGAACAGCATGAATGTGCCGGTGGTGATGTCGCGCAACTGCGAGATCGTGCTGACCGACGAGAAGGGCACCGAGCGCGCCCGCTTCCGGGTGCCGTACGGCGCGCGGCTGCTGGTCGACGAGGGCGCGGGCGTCACCCGCCAGCAGAAGCTGGCGGAGTGGGACCCGTACACCCTGCCGATCATCACCGAGCAGGCCGGCACGGTGGAGTATCTCGACCTGATCGACAGCATCACGCTGGTCGAGCGCATGGACGAGGTGACCGGGCTGACCTCCAAGGTGGTGGTCGACTACAAGCAGGCCGCGAAGGGCGTCGATCTCAGGCCGCGCCTGCAGCTCAAGGACAACAAGGGCGAGGTGCTCAAGATGTCCAACGGCGGCGAGGCGCGCTACTTCCTGCAGCAGGACGCGATCCTCTCGGTCGAGAACGGTGCGGTGGTGCATGCCGGCGACGTGCTGGCGCGCATCCCGCGCGAGGGCAGCAAGACCCGCGACATCACCGGCGGTCTGCCGCGCGTGGCCGAGCTGTTCGAGGCACGCCGGCCCAAGGACCATGCGATCATCGCCGAGACCGACGGCCGCATCGAGTTCGGCAAGGACTACAAGGCCAAGCGCCGGGTCATCGTCAAGAACGACGAGACCAGCGAGGAGACCGACTACCTGGTCCCCAAGGGCAAGCACGTCTCGGTGCAGGAAGGCGACTTCGTGCGTCGCGGCGATCCGCTGGTCGACGGCCCGCGCGTGCCGCACGACATCCTCAAGGTGCTCGGGGTCGAGGCGCTGTCGGACTACCTGGTCAACGAGATCCAGGACGTCTACCGGCTGCAGGGCGTGAAGATCAACGACAAGCACATCGAGGTGATCGTCCGCCAGATGCTGCAGAAGGTGGAGATCCTGGAGCCGGGCGACACCACCTACCTGATCGGCGAGACGGTGGACCGCTTCGAGTTCGAGGCGGAGAACGGCAAGCGGCTGCACGTCAATGAGCGGCCGGCGCAGGCGATGCCGGTGCTGCAGGGCATCACCAAGGCCAGCCTGCAGACGCACTCGTTCATCTCGGCGGCGTCGTTCCAGGAGACCACCCGGGTGTTGACGGAGGCCGCGACCGCGGGCAAGGTCGACACGCTGAATGGCCTCAAGGAGAACGTCATCGTGGGGCGGTTGATCCCTGCCGGAACCGGCAGCGTGATGAACAAGCTCCGTGCCGTAGCCGCCGGTCGCGACCGCCAGCACACGCTGGGTCAGGGCACGCCGGCGGTCACGGGCCGGGCGGCGGAATAAGCCGCCGGCTCAACGCGCTGGGCCGGACGAGGGAGACCTCGTCCGGCCTTTTTTCTTGGCAGTCCTTGAGACTAGGGGCTTCGCCGGATTGGCTCGTCTCGCGGCTTGATCCCATCAAAGGCAGAGCCTTTTAAATCCTCTCCTTGGCAAGCCCTTGCTCGTCGTGAATGGCGCCATCCCGGTTGGACCCATCGGGGCTAGAGCATCATCCGATCAGATGGAATCATCTGATTGGATAAAGATGATCGTCAAAACGACGAGCTGGAGCGGGTTCCGTGAGCGAACGCGAACGGAAAACGCTCTAGATGATCAGGTTTCTGACCATCGTGCTCCTGTTTTCATGCGCCGACATCGCAAGAGCGGCTGGTCAGGTGGGGACAGATCTCGGTGCGCTCGGTCCCGAGGTCCGCCGGACGATCGCCGCGGGAGCGTCGGACTTGCAGATCTCTCCGGTGGGCGGAAGCGATCGTCGTATGACATGGGCAGCATGGGACGAGTTTGGGTCGGGCCGATGGTCCGTGCGTCTGGCGCTGTTCCGTCAAACCGGCGCGGAGGTCACGATGCTCTGGGCGGCGCTTTAGCGGGACAGCCGACGCGAAAGGCTGAAGCGGCGGCGCTGCGCTCCTGATAGATGAATCGGGGTTGGGGACAGGGGCTCCAGCGGTTCCACGTGTGAAGCCCTGGTCCTTCATGGTTTATTGGATACCACCTTGATCTGCGACGCGGTGGTGGTCTCGACGGCGATGACCTGGGTGTCGATCTGCTGCACCATCGCGTTGACCTTGCTCACGTCCGCACTGGCATCGGCCAGCAAGGTCTCGGCCAGCGGGATCAGCGGGTCGATGACCGCTTCCAGGGCGGCGACCGGGATCGCCAGCGCCGGATCAACCGTCACCGCCACCTCGGCGATGCCCTTGGCGATGCCGTAGGCCTCCACCGCCCGGCTGAGGTCGGCCTTGGCAACGGCCAGGTCGCTCTGCAACGTGGCGTCGGAGATCGCGCACCCGGATAGGCTGGCGGCGGCGAGAACGACGAGGGCGATGCGCTTCATGGTCCAATCCTCCCAGATCCGTCACCGGCTCGCAGCCGGCCGTCATGTGCTGGCGAGTCTAGTCTGTCCCAATCTGGTGCCGTAACGGAAATGGGAGGGGTCCAAGGAAGGCCAGGGCTCTGCCCTGGACCCGCTCAAGGCTCGGCCTTGAGAATC
>CAXUCM010000314.1:0-4564 GCA_964249315.1 uncultured Acetobacteraceae bacterium
CCCCGCACCCACCCGCGCGAAGGCCCGACCCCCCATACCCACCCGGTGGGGGTGGCCGGCAGCGTGCCGCCCGCGCCGCGGCCCCGGGGCCGCGGGCCGGCCGAGTGCCGCCGCGGCCAGGCGCGAGACGATCCAGCGGTTGCGATACCACAGCGCCCTTCCGTCCCGGATCGCGATCCCGTGCACCATGCCGTCGCCGAGGAACCAGTGATGGCCGAACGGATCGGCAGCCACCGGGTTCGCGCCCATCTTCAGGTAGCGTCCGGACAGCTCCGGGGGGATCGACCCGGTGACGGCGAGGTCGTGCAGCGTCCATTCCGTTCGCATCGGCGCGTGGATGCCGACCAGGAACGGGCTCTCGGTCCTGGGCAGCCGGCTGCGGTTGAACGCCGCCACCAGCTTGACGCCGCGTTCGAGCGCCGTGCGGACGGCGGAGTGGACCAGGTTCGGCATGGATCGCGATCTCCGGCGGGATGCCGTCAGGAAGTTTGGGGTCTGCGGCCGGGACCTGAACGCGCGCCGCGTCCCGCCGTGCCCTCAGCCCGGCGCCGGCGGGTCGAGCGGCACCGCGCTCACGCTGTTATAGGGGCTGCCGCCGGGCGTCATGCTCTTGGTCGACCAGACCAGGTAGACCAGCACGCGCTTGTCCGCATCGTAGAGCCGTGTCACCCGCAGCACCTTGAAGAAGAAGCTGGTGCTCGTGTCGAACACGGTCTCGCTCGGCGGCAGCGGGCCGTGCACCACCGGCCTGGCGGTGGCGCGGCAGGCGATCGAGAAGCGGCTCGGGTCGGTGGCGAGCCCGAGCGAGCCTTTCACGCCGCCGGTCTCGGCGTGCGACATGTAGCAGGACACGCCGTCGACGCGCGGATCGTCGTAGCGGTCCACCACGATCCTGTCGTTGCGTCCGAGCAGGCGGAACGTCGTGCTGACGGCGCCGACGCGGGTGCTGTCGGCGGCCCAGGCGCTCGCCGGGCCGGCGGCGAGGGCGGCGGCCAGCAGCAAGAACCATGCGGGCTTCATTCGAACACCCGGCGGATCAGCCGTTCGGCCAGCACTCCGGCCGTGCTGCCCTCCGCGGCAGCAGTACGGGTGTCGCTGCCCAGATAGGGCGAGAGCGCGTGCGCGAGGTTGGGCAGGGTCAGCGTCTGCAGCCAGATCCGGCCGGGCCCGGTCAGGCGAGCAAGGAAGAAGCCGTCGCCGCCGAACAGCTTGTTGCGCAGCCCGGGCAGCATGGTGATGGAGAAGTCCACACCCTCCTCGAACATGCCGACATGGCCGGGATGCACGTCGATCGCCTCGCCCGGGGCGAGGTCGTGCGGCACCACCTCGCCGCCGAGCTCGCACCAGAAGCGGCCCTGCCCGGCGACGCGCTGCAGCCGGAAGCCGTCGCCGCCGAAGATGCCGGCGCCGAGCGAACGTTGCAGCGCCACCGAAAGCTCGATGCCGTCGCTGCCGCAGACGAAGCCGTGCCGGTGCAGCAGATAGGCGCGTCCCGGCTGCACCGAGTGCTCCTCGATAGTGCCGGGCACCTTGGCGGCGATGGCGACGAAGCCGGGACCGCCCTCGGCCACGTATTCGGTCATGAACAGGCCGCCGCCGCCGATCGAGCGCCGGACCGCGCCGAGGAAGCCCTGCGCGCCGGCGCCGGCCATGCCGGTGCGCAGGCTGACGTTCGGGCTCTTCCAGGACAGCTCGCCGGTTTCCGACAGCAGCCGCTCGCCTGGATCGAGCGAGACGTACAGTACGGGCAGCGTGGAGCCGATGATCCGGGTCTGCATGGGATGGGTCCGTCCGCGTGGGCGCCGATCATGAGCGCAGAACCGGCTCCGAGAAAGCGCTTTGCGCGAGCTCCGGGTTGCGGGCACGATACGGTATGGCAACGGATACGATCTGGCCGGCGCGCCGGCAGGCCGAACGGGCGCGTCGTTGGGCGGAGGCGAGGCTGGCCCAGGCCCCGGACGATCCGGCGGCGCGCTTCGAACGGGCCTGCCGCCTGGACCAGCTCGGGCGCGCCGATGACGCGCAGCAGGCCTATCTCGACGTGCTGGCGCTCGACATGGGCCATGCCGGCGCGTTGCGTCAGCTCGCGGCACTGCTCGCCGGACGCGGCTTCACCAGTGCTGCGCGGACGGTGCTCGCCCAGGCGATCGCGGCCGATCCGGACGACGCTTCGGCACGCGCGGCACTGGGGCACCTGCTGCGCGAGGCTGGCGACGCCGAGGCGGCCCGCGTGGCATATGCGGCGGCACTGGCTTGTGATACCGGTTGCGCCGAGGCGCATCAGGGCATGTCCTACCTGCTCGACGGCATCGACGAGGCCGCCGCCGCGCGTCACCGGGCCGCCGGCTTCGCCGGCCGCGCGCTGAGCAGCCGGCCCTATCGCGGCGAGGCGCCGCCGGTCGTGGTGCTCCGGCTGGTCTCGGCCCGCGGCGGCAACGTGCCGATGCGGCATCTGCTCGACGACCGCAGCTTCCTGACCCATACGCTTGTGGTCGAGTACGCCGATGCTGCGACCGCGCTGCCGCCGCATCACCTCGTCTTCAATGCGATCGGCGACGCCGAACGCGGCGAGGAGGCACTCGAGGCGGCGGTGCGCCTGCTCGCGCGCAGCCGGGCGCCGGTGATCAACCCGCCGGCGCGGATCCGGCCGACCACGCGGGAAGGCAACGTGCTGCGGCTGGGTTGCCTCGACGGCGTGATCGCCCCTCGCATCGCCATCGTGCCACGCGCGGCCCTCGCCGCCGGGCTGCCCGCGGGCTTCACGGCACCCGTGCTGCTGCGCAGCCTCGGCTTTCATACCGGCCAGAACTTCGTCCGCCTCGAGCAGGCCGCCGAACTGCCGCAGGCGTTGCCGACCCTGCCGGGCGAGGATCTCGCGGTGATCGAGCCGCTCGATGCACGCGGCGCCGACGGGTTCTCGCGCAAATACCGGGTGATGATGGTGGGCGGGACGCTGCTGCCGCTGCATCTGGCGATCTCGCGGCACTGGAAGGTGCACCATTTCACCGCCGACATGCAGGACCGCCCGGCGCATCGCGACGAGGAAGCCGGCTTCCTGGCCGACATGCCGACGACGCTCGGCCCGGTGGCGATGGCGGCCCTGCACCGCATCCAGGCGGCCCTCGGGCTGGATTACGGCGGCATCGACTTCGCGCTCGACCCCGGCGGCCGGGTGCTGCTGTTCGAAGCCAATGCCACGATGACCGTCGCACCGCCGGTGCCGGGTTCCGTCTGGGAGTACCGCCGCGACGCGGTCCGCGCGGTGATCGAGCGAACGCAGGCGATGCTGCGGGAAAGGTCAGATCAGGGCTCTGCCCTGAACCCGCTCAAGGCTCAGCCTTGAGAATCCATTTGTAAGAGGTTTCCAAAGTCGAGCTTTCGGCTAGGCAGCCTGCGCCAGGCGGCGGCTTTCCGCGGCGGCGTCGTGCAGGAAGGTCAGCAGCACGTAACGGCGCCCGCGCGTGACCGGGGTCGCCTCGTGCAGCAGCGAGGCGGAAAACACGATGCCGTCTCCGGCCGCCGGACGGTAGCGATGGTCGTTGTACTCCGGAAACAACAGGCAGCCGCCTTCGTAGGCGTCGGTGTTGAGATTGACCGAGAGGGCGAACTGGCGGAAGGCGACGCTCGGGCCGACATTGTCGCGGTGGCGACGGAAATAGCCGCCGGTCTCGTCGTAGCGCGCGACCAGCACGCGATCGACGTGACTCGCCTCGTGCTGGAAGGCGCGACGCAGTTCCGGCACGCAGCGACGCGAGAGCGCATCGAGGATCCGGCCGTGGATATCGTCAGGAGGCTCGATCAGCCAGTCGCGTCGGCGCTTCTTGCCGTGGTCCAGCCGGAGCTGCGACGCGCCGTCCGCGCCGACGCTGCTGATGCCGCTGTCGAAGGTCGCCGATTGCTCGAACCGCTCGATCAGCTCGGTGCAGAACGCCGCGTCCAGCAGATGCGGGATCGTCAGCACCGGCGCCGGCAGCAGGCAATCCCGCGCTGCCTCGCGCGCGAGCCTCTCGACGGCGTGCAGCGCGGCGGCGGCCTGCGTCGCCGGATCCTGTTCGCCGACCGGCCAGCTCGCCGCCACGCGCGCGGCCCGATCGATCACCACGAGCTGCGCCGCTTTGCCCCCTGGCGGCAGCTCGCTCTGGCAGACCACCAGCGGGACGCCGTTCACGGCATCGCCTCCGGACTGGATCGCGCGCAGGCCGGCCGCAGGGCCGAGCAGGAGCAGCAGGTCGCCCTGCAGTGAGGCGAGCGTCTGGCGCAGCGGCGCCAGCGCCGTCAGCAGCGGCTGCAGCGGCGACGTGCCCGCCTCGCCGGCGAGGACCAGGATCGCGGGGCGGCCGGCCTGCAGGTCGAAGGAGTAGAATTGCCGGTCGGGGCCCAGGCCGGCGCAGAACGCCATCCTGTCTCCCGCCTGCATGATCGTCTGTCCTGGGCGCATCGGCCTCGGTGTTCCGGTAAGATCGTGCCGTGCAGCATGGCGGCCCGGAGTTGAAGAGCCGTTAATACCGCCGAAGGTTGAGGTTGGGGCTCCGCCCCAAGCCCCGCCAAAGGCTCGCCTTTGGAA
>CAXUCM010000315.1:0-4540 GCA_964249315.1 uncultured Acetobacteraceae bacterium
GATCGGCGGCCAGCGCGGATTCGGCCGGGCTGCGCGCCGCCAGCATCATCGCCGCCAGCCGCGGATGCGCACCGAGCTCGGTCATGCGCCGGCCGAGCGCGGTGATGCGGCCGCTCGCGTCCAGCCCGCCGAGCCCGGTCAGCAGGCTGCCCGCTTCCTCCCAGGCGCCGCGCGGCGGCGCGTCCGGCAGCGGCAGGTCGGCGCCATGGCCCATCGTCTCCGCCCAGGCGGCGGCGTCCAGCCGCAGGCCGGCCAGCTCGGCATCGAGGATCTCCGGGCGGTCCTGCGCCGCGAGCCCGCGCCCGGTGGCCTCGGTCCAGAGCCGGATCGCCAGTCCCGGCGCCTCGCGACCGGCACGACCGGCACGCTGCGCGGCGCCGGCGCGGCTGACCCGCAGCGTCTCCAGTCGCGACAGGCCGCTGCCGGCATCCAGCCGCGGCGCCCGTCGCCAGCCGCCATCGATGACGATGCGCACGCCCGGCACGGTCAGCGAGGTCTCGGCGATCGAGGTGGCCAGCACCACGCGTCGCCGCCGCGCGCCGGGATGCGGGCGCAGCACCTGGTCCTGCGCCGCGGCCGGCATCTCGCCGTGCAGCGGCAGGATCTCGGCGTCCAGCCCAGCCAAAGCGGCCTCGGTGCGGCGGATCTCGCCGACCCCGGGCAGGAAGGCGAGCAGGTCGCCCGCCGGCGCCGTCGGATCCGCCAGCACCGCGCGCACCGCGCGCGCCATCGCCTCCGGCAGGTCGCGCAGCGATAGCGGATCGCGCGCGGCGTGGCGGATCTCGACGGCGAACATCCGGCCGGCGCTCTCGACGATGTCGCCCTGCATGCGTCCGGCCAGCGCGGCGCCGTCGATCGTCGCCGACATCGCCAGCAGGCGCAGCTCGGGCCGCAGGGTTCGCTGCAGGTCGAGGCAGCAGGCCAGCGCCAGGTCGCCGTCCAGGCTGCGCTCATGCACCTCGTCGAAGATGACGCAGCCGATCCGGTCCAGGGTCGGATCGCCGAGCAGCCGGCGCACCAGCAGCCCCTCGGTGACCACCTCGATGCGGGTCTCGCGCGAGACCGCGGATTCGAGCCGGGTGCGAAAGCCGATCAGTCCGCCCGCCTGCTGGCCGAGCATCGCCGCCATCCGGTGCGCCGCCGCGCGCGCCGCCAGGCGTCGCGGCTCCAGCATGACGATGCGCTGCGTGCCCAGCCAGTCGGCCTCGAGCAGGGCGAGCGGCACCAGCGTGGTCTTGCCGGCGCCGGGCGGGGCCACCAGCACCGCGTTCGAGCCCGCGCGCAGGCTGTCTTGCAGGCGGGGCAGCGCCTCGGCGACCGGAAGCTCGGGCAGTATCGAGAGGCATGCCATGCGCCGGGTCTACGGCGTTCGATGCATGCATGCTATGGGGAGGTGCAAGATCGGGGCTCCGCCCCAAACCCCGCCAAAGGCTCGCCTTTGGAAACCTCTCTATGAACGGATTCTCAAGGCTGAGCCTTGAGCGGGTCCAGGGCAGAGCCCTGGTCTTGAAGGTTCAAGTGCAAGGCTGATGGACATGAAGTGGATCGCCGCCTCGCTCGCCATGCTGCTCGTCGCCCTGCCGGCCGCGGCGGCGCAGAGCGGCGCCGTCAGCACCGACCATGACAGCGCCAGCCTGATCACCGCCACCGACAGCTTCGTCGCCGGCGGCACGCTGCGGCTCGGGCTGCATCTGCGGCTGGCTCCCGGCTGGCACACGTACTGGTCCAATCCGGGCGATGCCGGCGAGGCGCCGAGCCTCGCGGTGACGCTGTCCGGGGCGACGGACGCCACCGCGAACGCGATCGAATGGCCGGCACCGCGGCGCCTGCCGGACGGGCCGCTGATGAGCTACGGCTATACCGGCGACGTCGTGCTGCCGGTCGAGGTGCGGCTCGGCGCCGCGCGTGCTACGACATTGCACGTGGCGGCAAAGGCCGAGTGGCTCGCCTGCGCCAATGTCTGCGTGCCGGAGAGCGGCAGCTTCGCGCTCGACCTGCCGCCCGGACGCGGCGCCGCCTCGGCGCAGGCGCCGCTGTTCGCGGCGGCGCAGGCCCGCATGCCGCTGCCCTCGCCGTTCCCGGCGACGCTGTCGCGGCACGGCGTGCTGACCCTCTCGGGCAGCGGGCTCGGGCCGCAGGCGGTGCGCGACGCCTGGTTCTTCCCGGCCGCGCCCGACCTGATCGACCAGGACGCAGCGCAGCCGGTGCGGATCGCGCCGGGCCGCGTCGCCATCACGCTGCGGCCGCAACCGGCGCTCGCCGCGGCGACGCGGCTGGCGGGGCTGGTGGTGCTGCGCGATCCCGCCGGCAACGAGAGCGTCCTTGCCGTCGACGCGCCGCGCGGCACTCCTGCTGCGATCGGCGGCGGCTGGATCGCCGCCCTGCCGCGGCTGCTGCTGTTCGCCCTGCTCGGCGGCATCGTGCTCAACCTGATGCCCTGCGTGTTCCCGGTGCTGGCGATGAAGGCGCTGGCGCTGAGCCGGATCTCCGGTGCCGCGCGTCGCGATGTGCTGGGCAGCGCCGGCTTCTACACCGCCGGCGTGCTGGTCGCCTTTGCCGCACTCGGCGCGCTGATGCTGGGCCTGCGCGCGGCCGGCAGCGCGGTGGGCTGGGGGTTCCAGTTCCAGTCGGCGGTGTTCGTCGCCGGCACCTGCTGGCTGCTGTTCGCGGTCGGCCTCAACCTGTCCGGCCTGTTCGAGGTCGGCGCCGGCGTCGCCGGCGTCGGCCAGGGCCTGGCGTCGCGCCGCGGCCATGGCGGCGATTTCGCCACCGGGCTGCTCGCGGTGCTGGTGGCGACGCCCTGCACCGCGCCGTTCATGGGGGTCGCCATCGCCGGCGCGCTGGCGGCACCTGCGGCAGTCGGCATGGCGGTGTTCCTGGCGATGGGGCTGGGTCTGGCGCTGCCCTACGTGCTGGTCGCGCTGCTGCCGGGGCTGGCGCGACGGCTGCCGCGTCCGGGCACCTGGATGGTGGTGCTGCGGCAGGCGCTGGCGTTCCCGATCTTCGCCTCCTGCGCCTGGCTCGCCTGGGTCGCCTCGATTGAGGGCGGCGCGCACGCGGTGCTGCTGCTGGCTGCCGGCCTGGTGCTGCTGGCGCTGGCGGGATGGCTGCTCGGGCTGGCGCAGCGCCTGCCGATGCGACGGCCGCGGGCCTGCATCGCCGCCTCCGTGCTCCCCGTCCTCGCCACGCTGGCGCTGTTGCCCGGCCTCGCCGGATCGAGCCCGGATGCCGGTGCCACCCGGACTGCGGCCGGCACCGAGGCGTTCAGCGAGGCGAGGCTGGCGGCGCTGCGCGCCGCGGGACGGCCGGTGTTCGTCGACATGACGGCGGCCTGGTGCGTGACCTGCCTAGTGAACGAGCGCATCGCACTGGCGCCGGATGCGGTGCGCCAGGCCTTCGCCGCCCGCCGCGTGGCGACGCTGCGCGGCGACTGGACGAGCCACGACGCGGCGATCACCGGCTTCCTGCGCGCGCACGGCCGCGACGGGGTGCCGTTCTACGTGTATTATCCTGCCGGCGGCGAGGGCAGGGAGCTGCCGCAGATCCTCACCGCCGGCCGGGTGCTGCATGAGATCGACGGCCCGACCTAGAGTAACAGGCCAGGGGAGCCCCTGGACCCCATCAAGGGCAAGCCTTTGAAACCCTCTTACCCATTAGATCGAGGTCTAGAGCCTGTGGCCCGGTCACGCGTCGGCGTGCTGCGCATGACGGGTCCAGGGCGGCGCCCTGGCCTCGCTTCGGCCCGATAGCGCATGCGCGTCGCCCGCCTCGTCTCCGGCCACAAGCGGACCTTCCTCGGCCTGGCGATCGGCCTGCTCGCCTACGGGCTGATGCCCGTGCTGCACGGCGTGCCGCGGGTGATCGCCGCCTGGGACGTCGGCAGCCTGACGTTCCTGGCCGCGGTCATCGTGTGGTTCGCCACGACGCCGCCGAAGCGGATGCCGCAGAATGCGGATGCGCAGCAGGAGGGGGAATGGAGCATCTTCGCCATCACCGTGCTCGGGGTGGCGGTCAGCTTCGCCGCCATCGTCACCGGCTTCTCCGTGTCCGGCCACCTGTCGCCGCATCTGCGCCAGCTGCATGTCGGGCTGGTGGCGTTGACGCTGCTGGTGTCCTGGACGGTGATGCAGGCGGTGTTCGCGATGCGCTACGCGCACGAATACTACAGCCGCAGCGACGGCGCCTCGATCGATGGCGGCCTGCAGTTCCCGTCCGACGACGAGCCGGACTACTGGGACTTCACCTATTTCGCCGTGGTGCTCGGCATGACCTTCCAGGTCTCCGACGTGCAGATCGCGTCGCGCAAGCTGCGTCGGCTCGCCATCGTCCACGGCTTCCTGGGGTTCATCTTCAACACCGTGATCATCGCGGTCACGGTCAACATCGCCTCGGGCTTCCTGTCCTGAGCCGACCGGCGGCTCAGCCCGGCGGCTGCAGGTAGCCTGGCGGCGGCGAGCGCTGCGGCGGCGGCGCGGCCGTAGGTGTGGTCGCGGCGGGCGGAGTCGGCAGGGGCGGCGGCGCCAGCGGCGTGGCGCCGAGC
>CAXUCM010000316.1:0-4514 GCA_964249315.1 uncultured Acetobacteraceae bacterium
ATGCTGACGCCCACGACATCTCGGCCCGCCCGCACCACCCGGACGAAGCCGGCGGTGTCCCCCTCGGCGACGGCACGGTCGTTCGTGCTGAACTCCGCGCACGACACGCTCACCCGTCGGTGTCTGGCGCGCGCTGCCGCCTCGGTGACCCCGATCTGGGCGAGTTCAGGTTCGGTGTAGGTCACTGCCGGCAGGGTCTCCAGGCGCGCCGCGGCCGGCACGCCGAAGCCGATCGCCGACACCACCAGGGTTCCTTCGTAGCCGGCGGCGTGCGTCAGCCGCGGGCCCGCACGGCAATCCCCGATCGCGAAGATTGCCTTGTTGCTGGTGCGCCGCCATGCATCCACCGCGATGCCCTGGGTTCCGGCCAGCACGCCGGCACGGTCGAGCCGCAGCCCTTCCAGCCGGGGCGTACGGCCGGTCGCCACCAGCAGGTGGGACGCGACGATGGTCGCACCATCGCCGCGGTGAACACCGAGGCCGCCCGGCTCGCGCGAGATCCGTGTGACCGCGGTCTGCTCGTGGATCGTCACGCCCTCGGCCAGCAGCCGATCGCGCAGGATGGCGACGGCCGCCGGTTCGTGCCGCTCGAGCAGGCTCGCGGATGCCACGAGGGTCACCGCAGCGCCCAGCCGGCGGAAGGCCTGGGCCATCTCGACGCCGGCCGGGCCGCCACCGAGCACCAGCAGGTGCGACGGCAGCCGGTCCAGGCCGAACAGGGTCTCGTTGGTCAGGTAGGCGGTCTCGGCCAGCCCGGGCACCGTCGGGATCCGCGGCGCCGAGCCGGTCGCCAGCACGATGCGCGGCGCCGAGAGGAGGCGACCGGCGACCTCGACGGTGCTGCGGCCGGCGAAGCAGGCGGTGCCGCGCACCACCTCCACGCCCCAGCCGGCGAAGCGAGCCGCGGAGTCGTGCGGGGCGATGGCGGCGATCGCCGCATCGACGTGGGCGCGTACGGCGGCGAAATCGATCGCGGGCTCGGCGCCGGTGACGCCCATTGCGGTGCCGCGCATCGCTGCCGCGCGACGCGATGCCGCCAGCAGCGCCTTGGAGGGAACGCAGCCGCTGTTGAGGCACTCGCCGCCCATCCGGTCGCGCTCGATCAGCGCCACGCGCAGGCCGAGCCGGCCGCAGCCGCCGGCGGCGGTCAGCCCGGCGGCGCCGGCGCCGATGACGATGACGTCATGCGTCCAGCTCAACGCACGTCCGGATAGTGCCGACCGAGGCCGCGGCGCTGCCCCGCCGCCCATCGGAGGCAGACCGTCAGGTAGATCAGGTTGGCGCGGAGCGCGCCCCAGGCGGCGATGCGGCGGTCGGAGGTGACGACCACGCGATTGACCAGCCGGGTGCGGCCGAGCCGATGCAGGCGGACGCAGAGATCGGCGTCCTCCATCATCGGCAGGGTGGCGTCGCAGCCGCCGGCACGCAGGAAGTCGGCACGCCGGAAGAACATCGCCTGGTCGCCGAACAGCAGCCGCGCCCCGCGCAGGAACAGACGCGGGCGGAACAGCAACGGTGCGTACCAGGTCTTCAGCCAGCTATGCAGGCTGGTGCCCCAGCGCACCGTCTCGGCGCCGCTGATCAGGACGGTGAAGCCGGCGAGCGCGACACGCCGGTCCGACAGGGTGGCGCGGATCACGGCGACGGCGTCGTCCGGCAGGATGGTGTCGGCATGCAGCACGCACAGCAGGGTCGCGGTCGCGGCGGCGGCGGCGTGGTTGATCTGCGCGCCGCGTCCGCCCTGGGGCGAGACGAGCACGCGCAACCCGCCGGCGCGGGCGATGGCGACGGTCGCATCCGAGCTGCCGCCGTCGACGGCGATGACCTCGTCCGGCGTCGGCTCCAGTGCCCGCAACGAGCGCAGCAGACGCGGCAGCGCCGCCGCCTCGTCCAGCAGCGGGATGATCAAGGCGACCGTGCTCATCCGAGCAGCGCCGCGAAGCGGGGCAGGTCTTGCGGCCGGTCGAGGTCGGCCAGCGTCTCGAGCCGGGCGTAGCGCCTGCCGTGTCGATCGAGCCGGCGGCACGTCTCGGCCAGCACGCCGTCGGTACTCCACGCCATGGCGTCGAACAGGAACGGCGCCCGTTCGGGCAGGCCGATCAGGTAGTAGCCGCCATCCTCGGCCGGACCCAGCACTGTCTCCCCGTGCGCCAGGAACGTGGCGGCGGCGGCGATGTGGCGGGTGGCGAGCCCCGGCAGGTCGGAGCCGACCAGGATCGCCGGGGTATCGTCCAGCGCCCGGCGCATCCGCGCGCCCAGATCGCCGTCGCCTTGCGGCCGCAGGACGAGATCGTCGCCCAGCCAGCTTCGGAAGGCGTCCGGCGTGGCGCCGGTGACCCAGACTTCCAGCGTCAGGCCGGCCGCGCGCAGGACGGCCAGGGTGCGCTCGGTCAGGCGGCGATGCATCGTCGCCGCACCCTCGGCGCCGAGGGCGGGGATCAGCCGCGTCTTTGCCCGGCCAGGTTCGGGGAAACGGGTGAACATGATCAGCCGCGGCGCCGTCATGACATTGATTCTCCCGTCCGCTTGCCGAACGGGCGGCGCTGCTCATGTGATATGCATGAGGCGCCTCGCTCCATCGCTGCGTGCCGTGCTCGCCACCGCCGCGATCGGTTCGCTGATGCTGGCCGAGCGGCGGGCGCCGCTTCGCCGCCAGCACCAGCGCGAGCCGGCGCGCACGGTGCGCAACCTGCTGATGGGCGGGCTGAGCATGGGCGTCGTCGCCGGCCTGGAGGCGCCGCTGATCCGGCGCCTGTCGGCGTGCGCGGCCCGACGCCGCTGGGGGCTGTCGCGCCTGCCGGTGCCGCCGAGCGCGCGGGACGCGATGGCGGTGCTGGCGATGGACTACACGACGTACGTCTGGCACGTGCTGACCCACAAGCTGCCCTGGCTGTGGCGCTTCCACCTGGTGCATCACGTCGACCTCGACCTCGACAGCAGCACGGCGCTGCGGTTCCACGCCGTCGACATGCTGATCTCGATCCCGTGGCGGGCGGCGCAGGTGGCGGTGATCGGCGCCTCGCCGCGCGCGCTCTCGATCTGGCAGGCGGGCTTCTTCGCGTCGGTGCTGTTCCACCATTCCAACCTGCGTCTGCCCGCACGGCTGGAACGCGTCCTGGCTGGCGTGCTGACCACGCCGCGCATGCACGGCATCCATCATGCGGCATCACGCCGGCAGACCGACTCGAACTGGTCCAGCGGCTTGAGCGTGTGGGATCATCTGCATGGCACCTTCCGGCTCGATGTGCCGCAGGACTGCATCGGCGTGGGGGTGCCCGGGTTCCGCGATCCCGCGTCGGCGCGGCTGCTGACGTCGCTGGCGCAGCCGTTCCGCCGGCAGCGCGATGCCTGGGTCGCGGCGCGATGACGGGCACGAAGTTCAGCGACCCGGAGCGGACCGCGGCCGGCGAGCGCCGTGCCTCGGTGCCGCTCGCGGCACTGCGGACGTTGTGGTTCAATACTGGCACGCTCTGCAACGTGACCTGTGCGGGCTGCTACATCGAGAGCAGCCCGCTCAATGACCGGCTGGTCTATCTCGGCCGCGCCGAAGCGGCCGCCTTCCTGGATGAGGCACGGCTTCGCTGCCCCGAGCTGGTGGAGATCGGCTTTACCGGCGGCGAGCCGTTCATGAACCGCGAGGTGCCGGCGATGATGCGCGACGCGCTCGCGGGCGGCTGGCGGGTGCTGATGCTGACGAACGCGATGCGGCCGATGCAGCGGGCCGCCGCCGATCTGCTCGGCCTGCAGCGGGACTTTCCCGGCCGGCTGACCATGCGGGTGTCGCTCGACCACCATACCGAGGCGGGGCACGAGGCCGTGCGCGGGGCCGGCACCTGGGCTCCCGCGATCGCCGGCCTGCGTTTCCTGGCGGCGCACGGCTTCGACGTGGCGGTCGCCGGGCGGACCCGATGGGACGAGACCACGGACTCGTTGCGCGACGGCTACCAGGCCTTGTTCGATGCGCTCGGGTTGGCGCTGCAGGCTCGCGATCCGGCCCGGCTGGTGCTGTTCCCCGAGATGGATGCCGCACGCGAGGTGCCGGAGATCAGCGAGGGCTGCTGGGGCATCTTCGGCAAGCAGCCGTCGGACGTCATGTGCGCGAGCTCGCGGATGATCGTCAAGCGCCGCGGCGCGGCGGCCCCCGCGGTGGTGAGCTGCACGCTGCTGCCGTACGAGGCGGGATTCGAGCTGGGCGGCACGCTCGCCGAGGCCGCCGTCCCGGTTCGGCTGAACCACCGGCTTTGCGCGCAATTCTGCGTCCTCGGCGGCGGCTCCTGCAGCCCCGGCTAGAGCGTCGATACGCCGCTGTTGTCTCGAATCCATGGGCGGGCGTAGACAGGCGCATGGATACAAACCTGCCGACCTCCATCCCGACCCCCAGCCTGCTGACCGGCAGCCCGGTCTACAAGCCGTTCCGCTACCCTTGGGCGTACGAAGCCTGGATGACGCAGCAGCGCGTGCATTGGCTGCCCGAGGAGGTGCCGCTGGCGGACGACGTCAAGGACTGGCACCGC
>CAXUCM010000317.1:0-3745 GCA_964249315.1 uncultured Acetobacteraceae bacterium
CTGCAAGGCCAGGGCGCTGCCCTGGACCCGCTCAAGGCTCAGCCTTGAGAATCCACTTGTCTAGAGCATCATCCGATCAGATGGAATCATCTGATTGGATAAAGATGCTCGCCAAAACAACGAGCTGGAGCGGGTTCCGTGAGCGAACGCGAACGGAAACGCTCTAAGAGGTTTCAAAAGGCGAGCCTTTGGCGGGATCGAGCCGCGAGGCGGATCGATGGGCGGAGTCCCGACCTTCGTCGGTCGTCCGCCAGATCGATATTCGGGCGGCGCCGTGGCTACGCTCGGCGAGGAGGGACGCCGGCGCAACCGGGACGGCTTCGTCGCGCGCGGTTTCGGCGACGATGAGGGCGTCGGCCGCGATCCAGCCGCTCTGCTTCAATGCCGCGAGGCCGTGCCCGACCAGCCCGCGACCGTAGGGCGGGTCGAGAAAGATCAGCGTCCTGCCGCCATCGCGTCCGGCCGGTGGCGGCCGCGTCGCATCCCCGTGCACGATCGCACGACTGCCGGCGGCAAGTGCGGCGATGTTGCTTCGCAGGACTCGTTGCGCCGCTGCATCGGCCTCGAAGAACACCGCGGCGGAAGCCCCTCGCGACAAGGCTTCGAGGCCGAGTGCGCCGGTGCCGGCAAAGGCGTCCAGCACCGTGCAGGCGCCCCAGGGTTGCGCCCAGGGCGCGTGGCTCAGCATGTCGAACAGCGCCTGGCGCACCCGGTCCGCGGTCGGTCGGGTCGTCTGCGAGGCTGGTGCCGCGAGCGAGCGGCCGCGCCAGGCGCCGGCGACGATGCGCACCATTACGATCGAGGTGCCCGGCCGAGGCCCGACACCTGTTCGCGCAGCACCTTGCCCGCCACCTCCTCGAGTTCCCGCCGCTCCAGCGTGCCGAGCTGGAAGGGACCGTAGGCCGTGCGGATCAGCCGGGAGACGTGCAGGTTCAGGTTCGCCATCACCCGGCGCACCTCGCGGTTGCGTCCCTCGCGCAGGGCGACGGTCAGCCAGGCATTGTCGCCCTTGCGGCTGTCGAGACCGGCCTCGATCGGGCCGTAGCGCACGCCCTCGATCACCGATCCCTGCGCCAGCGCCGCCAGCCGGGTCTCGTCGACCATGCCGTACACCCGGACCCGGTAGCGCCGGATCCAGCCGTTCGCCGGCAGCTCGAGCTGCCGGGCGAGCGCGCCGTCATTGGTCAGCAGCAGCAGCCCTTCGCTGTTCAGGTCGAGCCGGCCGACGCTGACCACCCGCGGCAGGCCCGGCGGCAACGAGGCGAACACCGTCGGCCTGCCTTCCGGGTCGCGATGCGTCGTCACCAGCCCGTCGGGCTTGTGGTAGCGCCACAGCCTGGCGCGATCCGGCGCCTCGACGAGGCGGCCGTCGACGAGGACGATGTCGCCGGGCCGCACGAAGCTGGCGGGATGGCTGACGACCAGGTTGTTGAGCCGGACGCGGGCGTCGACGAGCATCTTCTCGGCGTCGCGCCGGCTGGCGATGCCGGCCCGAGCCAGCCACTTGGCGATGCGCTCGCCGCGCGGCGTCGCGGCGGACGGCTCGGTCATGCCGGTGTGGCCGCACCCACCAGGGCCGCGAACACGCGCCCGTCGCCGGGATCGATGCGGAACTCCGGATGCCATTGCAGCCCCAGGCAGAACCGGTAGGCGGGATCCTCGATGCCCTCGATCACCCCGTCCGGCGCGCGCGCGTTGACGCGGGCGGATCCGGCCTCGCGCACCGCCTGGTGGTGCGACGAATTGACCTGCATCGTGGCGGCGCCGACGATGCCTGCCAGCAGCGTGCCGGGCACGATCTCGACCGCATGTCCGGCTTGGTGGCGCGGGTTCGGCTGCTCGTGCGGCAACCCTTCCGGCACCGCGTCGGGGATGTGCTGGATCAGCGTGCCGCCGAGGGCGACGGCGAGCAGCTGCTGCCCGCCGCAGATGCCGAGCACCGGCATGTCGCGCGCGAGCGCGCCGCGCAGGAGCGCCAGCTCGGCCGCGGTGCGTCCGGCCTTCAGCGTCACGGTCTCGTGACGGGCGCCGCCGCCATACAGGTCCGGGTCGACGTCGAAGGCGCCTCCCGTGACGACCAGCGCGTCGAGCCGCCCGAGCATCTCGCCGGCGAGGGCTGCGTGATGCGCCAGCGCCACCGGCAGGCCGCCGGCATCGGCGATGCTGTCCATGTAGTTCTCGCGCAGCGCATACCAGGGATAGAGCGAGTAGCCGGTGCCGGGCGGCGATGCCGGCTCGCTGTCGAGGGTGATCCCGATCACCGGGCGGGGGCTTGTCATCGCGCCTTGCTAGGACAAAACGCCGTGCCGTGAAAGAAAGCCGCGATGACCGATCCGGACGAGGCCGTCTCGACACATCCGATGGCGACGGCGCTGCGGGAGGCGCGCGGGGCGGCGGCACGCGGCGAGGTGCCGGTCGGCGCGGTCGTGCTGGCCGCCGACGGCACCGTGCTGGCCAGTGCCGGCAACCAGGTCGAGGCGCTGCGCGACGCCTCCGCGCACGCCGAGCTGCTGGCGCTCCGCGCCGCGGCGGCTCGCCTCGGCAGCCCGCGCCTTACCGGCTGCACGCTGGTGGCCAGCCTCGAGCCGTGCGCGATGTGCGCGGGCGCCGTTTCGCATTTCCGTGTCGGACGGCTGATCTTCGGCGCCTACGATCCGAAAGGCGGTGCCGTCACGCACGGGCCGCGACTGTTCGAGCAGCCGGCCTGCCTGCACCGTCCGGACGTGGTCGGCGGCATCCGCGAGACGGAGTCCGCGGCGCTGCTGCGCGCGTTCTTTTCTGCCCGTCGCGGCTAACCAACGTTTCATCGGCGCGTATGGCTGATGTTGGGGCCGGCGCCGCATCATGCCGGCACATCATCGAGTGCGCATGCCCGCGCCGCAGCAGGAACGTCATGACCGTCCCCTTCCATTCCGACCGCCCGACGCCAGTCGCTGCGAACCCCGCCCGCTCCCGGGCTCGCCGAACCATCCTGGCGGTCCTGCTCGCGAGTTCGACCCTGGGTGGCAGCCTCCCGGCGCTGGCGCAGGTCAACGCCGGCGGTGCGATCAGCCCGCAGATGCCCTCCCAGCGACTGCCCGACTTCACCGGGCTGGTCAGGCAGGTCAAGCCGGCAGTGGTCTCCATCACCTCGAAGATCCGGGCCGATGCGCTCGGCGACGAGGAAGGCGGTGACGATCAGGGCGGCGGCCAGCAGTCGCCGTTCCCGTTCCCCTTCCCGTTCCAGATGCCGCACGCCAATCCGAACCGCACCGTCGAGGCGCGCGGCTCGGGCTTCATCATCTCTCCGGATGGTTTCGTCGTCACCAACAACCACGTCGTCAAGGGCGCCACCTCGGTGACGGTCACCCTCGACGACGGCAGCACCCTGCCGGCGAAGATCGTCGGGCGTGATCCGCGCACCGACCTCGCCCTGCTGCGGATCGTGCGCCCAGGCAAGTTCGCCTTCATCCAGCTCGGCGACTCCGACGATGTCGAGCCCGGCCAATGGGTGATCGCCGTCGGCAACCCGTTCGGGCTCGGCGGCACGGTCACCGCCGGGATCGTCTCGGCGCGCGGCCGCGACATCGGCGAGGGCCCATACGACTCCTTCCTGCAGATCGACGCGCCGATCAATCGCGGCAATTCCGGCGGTCCGCTCTTCACCCAGGACGGCAAGGTGGTCGGCGTCAACACCGCGATCCTGTCGCCGTCGGCCGGCGCGGTCGGCATCGGCTTCGCGATCCCTTCCGACGTCGTGCGCGAC
>CAXUCM010000317.1:3755-4490 GCA_964249315.1 uncultured Acetobacteraceae bacterium
TGCGTGCGCTAGGTCCTCGACCAGCTCAAGGCGCACGGCAAGGTCACCCGCGGCTATCTCGGCGTCTCGGCGCAGCAGATCACGCCGGCGATGGCAAAGGCGCTGGCGCTGCCGAGCTCGATCGGCGATCCCCCGGCGGGCGCCCTGGTTGCCAGCATCAGCCCGAACTCGCCGGCCGAGAAGGCCGGCTTGAAGCCGGGCGACGTGATCACCGCGGTCAACGGCCACAAGGTGGCAACCCCGCGCGACCTCGCCATCAAGGTCGCCGGTGTCACGCCGGACAGCAACTCCAGGCTGACGGTGCTGCGCAACGGCAGCGAGCAGACCGTTACCGCGCATATCGCCAATCTCGGCAGGAATGGCGCACCGGCCGCTGCCGGCGACACCGCGGCACCGAACCCGAACGGCTCGATCGGTGTGTCGCTGTCGGCATTGACGCCCGACCTGCGGCAGCAGCTCGGCGTCAATGACAGCGTGCACGGCGTGGTGGTGCAGGACGTGCGTTCCGGCTCGGCCGCGGATCAGGCCGGCATCCGGGCGGGCGACATCATCGTCGGCGTGGGCAACCATGCGGTCAGCTCGCCGCACGACACCGTCACGGCGGTGCATGCCGCGCTGAAGAGCGACCAGACCGTGGCACTCCGCATCCTGCGCGACGGCCAGAGCGTCTTCGTGGCCCGCGGGCCGCAACCCCCCCCCCCCCCCGCCGCGCCGCCCGGCCCCCCGGCCCGCGCC
>CAXUCM010000318.1:0-4476 GCA_964249315.1 uncultured Acetobacteraceae bacterium
GGTGGCCGTTCGGCGCCATGTCCATGGCCAGCGGGCGCTTCAGCAGGCCGCCCTTGGTCACCTCGCGCCCCTGGCCGGCGCTGGTGGTGCGGGTCAGCGCGTCCGGGATCGCCACCACGCGGTTGGCGATCGCATCCGACACGTACAGCACGCCGTCCTGGCCCAGCGCCAGCCCGGTCGGGCCGATCACGAACACGTCCTTGTCGGCCTGCTCGGACAGGCCGGTGGCGACCTCCGTCTGGCTATACACCACTGGCGGCCGTCCCGGTGCCATGCGCAGGCCGATGCGCAGCACGGTGGCCTGCTTCACCACGTCCTGCCCGGGGGCCTCCACGCCGAAGCCGGTGTTGCTGACGAACAGCGTGGCTGTGCCACCGGCTGGCCCGCTCTGGTCCTGCACCGCCATGTTGCCCCAGGGGCCGTTGATGCCGGGGTTGCTGATGGTGCCAGCGACCGCGCCCTGCCCGTCCAGCACGATCAGGCAGCCCTGGCCCTTGGTCGCGGTGGTGCCGTCGTTGGACGGCAGGCTGCCCACCACCACCCAGCCGGCCTTCAGCACCGCCATCGCCGTGGTCAGGCCGACCCCGCCCGGGCAGCCCTCGAGGTGGCGCGGGATGGTGGCGAAGGTGGTGAGCTGGCGCGTCGCCGGTGACCAGGCGACGATGGTGCTGCCGAGCCCCTGGAGGTTGTTGCGGTCGTTGAAGTTGCTGACCAGCACGTCGTCCTTGCGGATCTTGCCGCTGGAGACCGGTGCCACCACGATGGCGTACGGGTTCTGATCGCCGTTGCCGGGCACGGTCGAATCCAGCGTGCTGAAATGCTTGATGCTCTTCAGGAAGCCGGCGTCGGACTGGGCGCGGCCGGCCTGCGGGCCGGCAATGCCGGCCGCCGCCAGCACGCCGAGCAGCGCCAGCCGGCCGATCCGGCGACCATGTTCGTGAATGCAAGTCATTCGCAATTATACCTCCTAGGAGCCTGCGTGCAATGGGGCGGCCGATGATCAGAACGTGACGTTGGTGCGCACGCCGAAGATCGCCTCGTTGTCGATGCGCCGGGCGGCGTCGTTCGGGTCGGCGATGCCGGCGCCGGGCAGGAAGACGTACTGGAAGTCCGGCTGCACCTGCCACCAGGCGGCGACCTGGTACTGATAGGTCAGCTCGAGGAAGCTCTCGCTCGACCGCACCGGCCCGGTCGAACCGGAAAAGAAGTTGGTATCCTTGTCGAGCAGGCTGGCGCTGCGTCCGATCACGGCCAGGCCGTAGCCGATGCCGAACGAGTCGGAGTCGCGACCGGGCAGCGGCGCCTTGAGCACGAGCCCGGCGTTCAGGCCGAACTCGATCAGGTTGCGGTCGCCCGGCGCGCCCATGATGCGGGTGAACGCGCTGACCGCGCGAGGCGCTTGCGGGTCCGGCTGCCAGAGGGTCTGATCGGCGGTGGCGTAGATGCTGTAGTTGTGGCGGCGCATGCGCGGGATGCCGCTGCTGGCGGGATCGGCCAGCGACAGCCCGGCTGCATCGACGCGCTGGTCGGGAAAGCTCGCCGTGTCGAACCAGGCGCCCAGCCTGTAGGTGCCGGGCAGACCCGGATGCTCATGGCCGGTGACCAGCTGACCCTGTGCGGGCTGGTTGACGGCATATTGCACCTCGCCGATGACCAGCGCGCCGGTATGCAGGCTGAATTCCGTGCCCGACTGCTCGGCGCCGCGCGTCTGCTGATCGTCGTCGAACGGGCCGCCGGACGGATTGTCGTCGTACACTCCGGCCAACACCGTCAGCGCCGGGGTCGGCTGACCGCGCAGCCGCACGCCGAGCGAGGAGAGCGGATAGGCCGGCCCGCCGGCATAGAGATCGTAGGACGGCACCACCGGCCAGCCCATCATCGTATTGATGAACAGCGAAGCACCCTGGCTGCCGATATATTCCTGGTCGAGGCTCTGCTGGCCGAGCTTGAGGTCGGCGCGGCCCTCCAGGAAGCTCTGCTGATACCAGAGCTCCCAGAGCCGGGTCGCCCGGTTCGCCTCGATGCCGCTGGCGGTATTCAGGTCGAGCAGGTTGTCGGCGCTGAAATTGCGGCCGTGGATCTGGAACGCGCTGACGTTGAAGGTGCCGCCGTCCCAGCCGAACGCCGCCTTGGTGTCGAGGCCGAGGCTCATGGTGGTCAGGCCGTCATATTCGGCGCCTTGATGCACGCCGCCGGTGGCGTTGCCGAACACCTCGCTGGTCTCCTGCAGCCCCACCGAGATGCCGTCATTGCCCAGCGCGGTGCGCAGGCCGAACAGGGTGCCGAGCAGGTTGCTGCGCGAGGCCCCGAACAGCTGCGTGGTGAAGCCGGGCTCCGAGGCCTGCGGGTTGTCGGCCTGCCCCGGCGTCGGGCTCTGCTGCTGCGCCGACTGTGCCTGGCCCGGCTCGGCGCGGCCGAGAGCGAGCAGCGCCAGGCAGCCGCCCACGGCCTGCAGCCCGACGGTGCGCGGCCGAGGAGCGGATTTGCGCCGGCGTGCCGGCGTCGGGATCGTGTCGATGGCCTTGCTCCAATCATCCTGCAGAACGAACATCGCCGATCTAATGCAAACGAGAATGATTCGCAATAGTGAGCTGCTTTGACCGCCTGCCGCGCCGATGCTACGAGCCTCGATCTGCGACTTGCTCGCATTTGCAACCATCCGGAAAGCTCCTTCGATGCGCCATCCCGCCTCGCGCCGCCCGCCTCGCACCCGCGGGCTCATCCTGCTCGCCGGCGTACTGGCGTGCCTAGCCGGTACGGACGCAGGCCACGCCGCGGCCGAGACGCTGGTGCTGTATAGCGGCCAGCACGAGCAGACCGTCGACCAGCTGGTCGACGCGTTCCACGCGCAGACCGGCATCGTCGTCAAGGTGCGCAGCGGCGAAGGGCCGGAGCTCGCCAACCAGATCCTGACCGAGGGAAGCGCCAGCCCGGCCGACGTCTACTTCACCGAGAACTCGCCGGAGCTGCAGCTCCTCGCCGAGCGCCATCTGCTCGCCGCGGTGGCGCCGGCGACGCTGGCATCGGTGCCGGCGCGCTACAGCTCCCCCGCCGGCGACTGGCTCGGCGTGCTCGCGCGCGAGAACGTGCTCGCCTACAGCACCAGGTCGCAGCCGCCCGCCTCGCTGCCGGCCTCGGTGCTCGATCTCGCCGGGCCGGCCTGGAAGGGCCATGTCGGCATCGCACCGACCGATGCCGACTTCCTGCCGCTGGTCAGCGCCGTGGTCGCGGTCCGCGGCCGCGCGGCGGCGCTGCAATGGCTGCAGGGCCTGCAGCGCAACGCGAAGAACTTCGAGGATGACGAGGGCGCGGTGGCGGCGGTCGATCGCGGCGCGGTGGCGACCGGCATCATCAACAACTACTACTGGGAGCGGCTGCGCCAGCAGAACGGCACGGGCAAGATGGCCAGCGCGATCCACCATTTTGCCCCCGGCGATGTCGGCGCGGTGGTGAACGTCTCCGGTGCCGCGGTGCTGAGGACCAGCCGCCACCCAGCCGCGGCCCAGCGCTTCCTGGCGTTCCTGGTCAGCGCGCCGACGCAGACCGCGCTCGGCCGCAACGACATCACCTTCGAGTATCCGCTGCGTCCCGGCATCGCCGCCAACCCGGCGCTGACCCCGCTCGACCAGCTGCATCCGCCCGCGATCGGCCTGGACCGGCTCGGCGACGATTCCGAAGCGGTCGGGCTGCTGCGCCAGGCCGGCCTGCTCTGATACCGACGGCCTTTGAACGTGACCCACGCAAGGCCAGGGCGCTGCCCTGAACCCGCTCAAGGCTCGGCCTTGAGAATCCGGTTGTCTTCATAAGATGGTTTCCACAGGCCGAGGCCTTTGGCGATCGGGCCGCTTTGACGGTCGGTCTCTCGGGAGGTTCGCATGAGCCTGCGCGCGCCACCGGCCGCACTGCTCGCGCTTGCGGGCCTCGGCCCGCTGCTGGTGCTGCTTCCGGTCGCCAGCATCCTGTCGCAGGCGGCGCGGATCGCACCGGGCGAGATCGCCGCCCTGCTGTTCCGGCCCCTGGTCGGTCGGCTGCTCGGCAACACGCTGGCGCTGGTCGCAGCCAGCAGCCTGCTCGCCGGCGTGATCGGCACCGCGGCGGCCTGGTGCACCGAACGCACCGCGCTGCCGGGCCGCCGCGCCTGGTCGGCGCTGTCGGCGACGCCGCTGGCAATCCCGCCCTTCGTGACCTCGTATGCCTGGGTCTCGCTCAGCGACCGGCTGCAGGATTTCGATGGCGCGCTGCTGGTGGTGACCAGCGCCTACCTGCCGATGGTCTACCTGCCGGTGGCGGCCTCGCTGCGCGGCATCGATCCCGCGCTGGAGGAGAGCGCGCGCTCGCTCGGCCTCGGACCGTGGCGCTGCTTCCTGCGCGTGGTGCTGCCGCAGCTGCGCCCGGCGCTGCTGGGCGGGATGCTGCTGGTGGCGTTGAACGTGCTGGTCGAGTTCGGCGCCTTCTCGCTGCTGCGCTACCGCACCT
>CAXUCM010000319.1:0-4468 GCA_964249315.1 uncultured Acetobacteraceae bacterium
CCCGAAGACGGTCCGCGAGGGACCGGACACGGATCTCAGCCGATGTGGAGTCCGCGCCCGGGAACTTCCCGCAAAAGCGTCAACGGGACGTCAACGGGACCGGTCGATCGGGCCGGATCACCCGGCGGCTCCGTCCCTGCCGCCGCTCACTTGCCGCCGTCGACGCTCAGCACCTGGCCGGTGATCCAGCGGGCCTGCTCGGAGACGAAGAACAGCACCGCGGCGGCGATGTCCTCCGGCGTCCCGACCGCGACGACGCGACCGCCGCCATCGCCGCCCTCCGGACCGAGATCGAGCACCCAGTCGGCGGTCTTGATCACCTCGAGGTTGTGCTCGATCACCAGCACCGTGTTGCCCTGGTCGACCAGCGCGTGCAGCACTTCCAGCAGCTTGCGCACGTCCTCGCTGTGCAGGCCGGTGGTGGGCTCGTCGAGGATGTAGAGGGTGCGGCCGGTGGCCCGACGGGCCAGCTCCTTGCTCAGCTTGACCCGCTGCGCCTCGCCGCCCGAGAGCGTGGTCGCCTGCTGGCCGAGCTTCACGTAGCCCAGCCCCACCTGCTGCAGGATGGTCAGCCGGTCGCGGATGCGGTTGGCGGCGGAGAAGTACGGCACCGCCTCGTCCACCGTCATGTCCAGCACCTGCGCGATCGAGTGGCCGCGGAACTTCACCTCCAGCGTCTCGCGGTTGTAGCGGGCGCCCTTGCAGGTGTCGCAGGTGACGAACACGTCGGGCAGGAAGTGCATCTCGATCTTCAGCACGCCGTCGCCCTGGCAGGCCTCGCAGCGGCCGCCCTTGACGTTGAAGCTGAAGCGGCCGGGCTTGTAGCCGCGTGCGCGGCTCTCGGGCAGCTCGGCGAACCAGTCGCGGATCGGTGCGAACAGGTCGGTGTAGGTGGCGGGGTTTGAGCGCGGCGTGCGCCCGATCGGCGACTGGTCGATATCGATGATCTTGTCGAGCAGCTCGAGCCCGTCGATGCGCTCGTGCAAGGAGGGCACCTCGCCGGAGCCCATCAGCCGGCGGGAAAGCGCCTTGTAGAGCGTGTCGACGACCAGCGTCGACTTGCCGCCGCCGGAGACGCCGGTCACGCAGGTGAAGGTGCCGAGCGGGAAGCTCGCGGTGACGTGCTTGAGGTTGTTGCCCGAGGCGCCGACGACGCGGACGACGCGTTCGGGATCGAACGGCCGGCGCCGGCGCGGGATCTCGATGCGCTTGCGCCCCGACAGGTAGGCGCCGGTGAGGCTGTCCGGGTGGCGCGCGACCTCGTCGGGCGTGCCCTCGGCGACGACGTGGCCGCCCAGGATGCCGGCGGCCGGACCCATGTCGATCAGGTGGTCGGCGCTTCGGATCGCGTCCTCGTCATGCTCGACCACCAGCAGCGTGTTGCCGAGCCGCTTGAGCCGCGCCAGCGTGCCGAGCAGCCGCGCGTTGTCGCGCTGGTGCAGGCCGATCGAGGGTTCGTCGAGCACGTAGAGCACGCCGGTCAGGCCGGAGCCGATCTGGCTGGCGAGCCGGATGCGCTGGCTCTCGCCGCCGGACAGCGTGGCCGAGCCGCGCGACAGGGTCAGGTAGTCCAGCCCGACATCGTCGAGGAAGCGCAGCCGCTCGAGGATCTCGCGCAGGATGCGGCGGGCGATCTCGGCGCGCTGCGGGCTCAGCGTCGCCTCCACCGTGCCGAACCAGTGCAGCGCGCGCCGGATCGGCAGCTCGGAGGCCTGGGCGATGGTGCAGCCGTCGATCTTGACCGAGAGCGCCTCCGGGCGAAGGCGGGCGCCGCCGCAGGCGGAGCACGGCTTCTCGGCCCGGAAGCGCGACATCTCCTCGCGCACCCAGGCGCTGTCGGTCTCGGCGTAGCGACGGGCCAGGTTCCTCAGCACGCCCTCGAACGGCTTGGTCACCTTGTAGGAGCGCCGCTCGTCCTTGTAGGTGAAGTCGACCGCCTCCTCGGTGCCGGACAGGATCGCCGCGTGCGCGCGTTCCGGCAGGTCGCGCCAGGCATGGGTGGTGCTGATGCGCAGATGCCGCGCCAGGCTCTGCAGGGTCTGGTCGTAGTACGGGCTCTGCGCACCGTTCCACGGGGCGATGGCGCCGCGCGACAGGCTCAGGCTCTCGTCGGGCACCACCAGCAGCGGGTCGAAGAAGCTTTCGGTGCCGATGCCGTCGCACTCGGGGCAGGCGCCCTGCGGCGCGTTGAACGAGAACAGCCGCGGCTCGATCTCCTCGAGCGTGAAGCCGCTGACCGGACAGGCGAAGCGGGACGAGAACACGGTCCGCGCCGGCTCGGCGGCCTCGCCCGGCCGCGTCGCCTCTTCGGCGTAGACGATGCCGTCGGACAGGCCGAGCGCGGTCTCGAAACTGTCGGCGAGACGCGACTGGATACCGTCCCTGACGACGACGCGGTCGACCACCGCCTCGACCGTGTGCTTGAGCTTGCGGTTGAGCTTGGGCACCTCGCCGATCTCGTACAGCGTACCGTCGACCTTGGCGCGGGTGAAGCCGCGTCGCTGCAACTCCGCGATCTCCTTGTGGTATTCGCCCTTGCGGTCGCGGATCACCGGCGCCAGCAGCAGCAGCCGGGTGCCTTCGGCCATCGCCATGACCCGGTCGACCATCTGGCTGATCGTCTGCGCCTCGATCGGCAGCCCGGTGGCGGGCGAGTACGGGATGCCGGCACGGGCCCAGAGCAGGCGCATGTAGTCGTGCACCTCGGTGATGGTGCCGACGGTGGAGCGCGGGTTGCGGCTGGTGGTCTTCTGCTCGATGGAGATCGCCGGCGACAGGCCCTCGATCGAGTCGACGTCGGGCTTGCCCATCAGCTCGAGGAACTGACGGGCGTAGGCGGACAGGCTCTCGACGTAGCGGCGCTGGCCCTCGGCATAGATGGTGTCGAAGGCGAGCGAGGACTTGCCTGATCCGGACAGGCCGGTGACCACGGTCAGCGCGTCGCGCGGGATGTCGACATCGATGTTCTTGAGGTTGTGCTCTCGCGCGCCGCGCACCCGGATCGAACCCGTCATGCCGTGCCTGTTCCCTCTTGCTGCGATTTCGTTCATACTATGTTCTGTTTTGTCGAGATAGGTTGGAGTTCCTGCAGCAGGAGGAGTAGTGATCCTGGGCGGAATGCAAGCAAGATGACGGGAAGTGACGATGGCCGGTAGCGTCAACAAGGTGATCCTGGTTGGAAATCTGGGGAAGGACCCGGAGGTCCGGAGCGCGCAGAACGGCTCCAAGATCGTGACGCTGGCGCTCGCGACCAGCGAGAGCTGGAACGACAAGGCATCGGGCGAGCGCAAGGAGAAGACCGAATGGCACAAGGTGGTGATCTTCAACGAGCGCCTGGGTGACGTCGCCGAGCGGTTCCTGCGCAAGGGACGCAAGGTCTACGTCGAGGGCTCGTTGCAGACGCGCAAATGGACCGATCAGTCCGGCCAGGAAAAATACACCACCGAGGTGGTGGTGGACCGTTTCCGCGGCGATCTGACGCTGATCGATTCGAACCGTGGGGGCGAGGATGAGGGAGGTTACGGCGGCTCGCGCCCGGCCGCCGCGACGCCGCGTTCGGCGCCGGCACGGGGTAGTGCGCCGTCCGGCGGCTGGGATGCCCCCGGCGGCAGCGACCTGGACGACGAGATCCCGTTCTAGGGTCGAGCCTCAGGACCGTCTCGGAGGCGGATCCGCCGCGCTAGGTCCGGGTCGGCGCTCAGACCTCGCTTCCTGGATCGGACGAGGCCAAACCGTCCGTCCCGAACGTTCGGAAGTAGAGCAATCTCGAAGATCGTGTTCGGCGAACCGTCCACCGATGATTGGCGACTTGTCAGTCCTCGGAAGGCTCCGTCTCGGCCGTGTCGGGTTCCAGCGTCGTGGCGGAGGTGGAGGCGCTGCGACGGGGTTTGCGCGGCGGCTTGGCCGCCGCCGGGCGCGACGACAGCTGCACTTCGAGCGTATCGGCATGCTCGCGAGCATCGCTGGCGGCCTGCTTCAGCTCCTTGTTCTTCTCGCGCAACCGGGAGACCGTCCGTTCCAGCTTGGCGACATGCGCCTCCAGGTCGGCCTTGTTCATCTTCGGCGCCGGTGCCGAAACGGCGGCGCGCCTTGCCGCCGGTTTCGGTGCGCGGGCGGAACTGGCCGGCGGCGTCTTCTTCGCGTTCGTCGAGCCGAGCGGACGCCCGGGCTTGCGCTTCGGCGGGGCGTCGCTGACCGTCATGCGCGGTTTGCGAGCCGGAGGCTTGGTCGTGGTCGCGCGCGCCATATCGTGTTCCTGTTATCCTGATGCGTTGACGTATATCGATTAGTTTATCGATTCGCAGCATATACGGTTTCAAAACTAGTTCAATTAGCATCACTCCTCCGCAGCCGGCAGCGTCCAGCACGCGTCTGGCGGCAGCCTTGGTTTCATCC
The DNA here is from genome assembly GCA_964249315.1 of uncultured Acetobacteraceae bacterium. Classification (GTDB taxonomy): domain Bacteria; phylum Pseudomonadota; class Alphaproteobacteria; order Acetobacterales; family Acetobacteraceae; genus Lichenicoccus. The sequence goes on from CAXUCM010000319.1 coordinate 4,396, forward strand.
TGGGTTCGACTGACGCTGCCGATATCTGTTCTGTTGCGCACGCAAGCTTGCCAAAGAACGTCAGGCAGAGTCC
>CAXUCM010000320.1:0-4463 GCA_964249315.1 uncultured Acetobacteraceae bacterium
TTCCAGGACCAGCCGCGCTACCTGCAGCCGGCCGGGATCTACTGGCTGGAGGCCGCCAGCGTCGCCGCCACCGGCACGTTGGCGCAGCGCCAGGTCTGGGGCTGGCGCATGCCGTCGCTGCTCGCGGCAGTCGCCTCGGTGCTGCTGACCGCTTCGATCGGGACGGCGCTGTTCGGCGCCGGCGCCGGCATGCTCGCCGCCCTGCTGCTGTCGGTATCGGTGCTGATGACCGCCGAGGCGCGCATGGCGACGATCGACAGCTGCCTGCTGACTTCGGTGCTGCTGGTCGAGTTCGCCCTGCTGCGGGTGCTGCGCGACCGCGCCGACGACGTGCCGGCGCCCTCCTGGGCGGTCGCGCTGTACTGGGCCGGGCTCGGCGCCGGGCTGATGCTGAAGGGTCCGGTGGTGCTGATCCCCGGCTTCGGCACGCCGGCGGCGCTGGCGCTGGTCGAGCGGCGTGCGGGCTGGCTGCGCCGGCTGCGTCCGGCCTGGGGCGTGCCGCTGATGCTGGCGATCGTGCTGCCCTGGTGCGTGGCGATCTGGCGGGTCAGCCACGGCACGTTCTTCACCCGGGCGGTCGGCACCAACTTCCTCGGCAAGGTCGCTTCCGGCCAGCAGGCGCACGGCCTGCCGCCGGGCTACCACCTGCTGGTCTTCGCCGTCGCCTTCTGGCCGGGCTCCTTCTTCGCCGCCGCGGCCCTGCCGTTCGTCTGGATGCGACGCAAGCTGCCGGAGGTGCGCTTCCTGCTGTGCTGGATCGTGCCGCACTGGCTGGTGTTCGAGCTGATCGCGACCAAGCTGCCGCACTACGTGCTGCCGGTCTATCCGGCGGTCGCGATCCTCACGGCGGCCTCTCTGGGCGACTGGCCATGGCCGCGTCATGCCGTCGGTCGGGCGCTGCTCGGGCTGTACGGGCTGGCCTGGATCCTGGTCGGCATCGGGCTCGCCGTCGCCGGCCCGATCCTGCTGTGGCGACTGCAGCATACGGTGAGCCTGGCGGCGCTGCTCGCCGCCGCCGCGACCGCGGTGCTGGTGCCGGCATCGGCGCTGCTGGCGGTGCTGCGCGAGCCGCGCCGCGCGGTGGGCTTCGCCGCGGCGGCAGCGCTGCTGACCTATGCCAGCCTGTTCTGGGTGGTGCTGCCGGGGCTTCGCACGATCTGGCTGAGCCCGCGCATCGCCGCCATGGTCGCCGCGGTGAAGCCGTGCCCGGACAGCGTACTGGCCTCGGCCTCGTTCAGCGAGCCGAGCCTGGTGTTCCTGGTCGGCCGCAACACCGACCTGGTCGATGCGTCAGGCGCCGCCGACCTGCTGGCGCGCGACCGAAGCTGCGCGCTCGCCCTGATCGGCACCCGCGACGAGGCGGCGTTCCGTGCCAGGCTCGCGGCGGACCGCGTCGCCGTGCGCGCGCTCGGGCGGCTGGACGGGATCAACTATTCGACCGGCAAGCGCCTGGCGCTGACCTTGTATGAGGGCCTAGAGGTCGGGGCTCCGCCCCAAGCCCCGCCAAAGGCTAGCCTTTGGAAACCTAAATGGATTCTCAAGGCTTCGCCTTGAGCGGGTCCAGGGCAGAGCCCTGGCCTTCTGCGATCAGCACCAGCCGGTGCCCATCCGGATCGAGTAGCATGACTGGCTCGCCGTCATCCTCCCGTCGCAGGACCAGGCGCGTCGCGGCGATGTCGGTCGCCGCGATCGGCCGCGGCGGCGGCGAAGCGGGAGCGTGGTAGCAGAGCAGCTCGACATGCGGCGTCGCCTGCTTCGGCGAAAGGCCCGTCACCGCGACCCGCACGCCGGCTGCCGCGTCGAGCGCCTCCTGCTCGGCCCCCTGGTTGAGCGAGCGCGCCGAGACGGCAAGACCGAGCCCCTCGTAGAAGGCGACGCTGCGCGCGGTGTCGGCGACGACGATCGCCGAATGGTCGATCCCGATCGCGCCGGCGCCGCCGGGCGGGAATTGCAGCAGCTCGAACGGGTGCAGCTCCGGGTCGCGCAGCTTGACCGCGCGCACGCCGCCCGAGCTGGGCGGCAAGGTCACTGGACCGGCCAAGCTGATCGCGACCGGACGCGCGCGCTCATGCAGGCGGCGCGCCGCCGCATCGACGTCGCCGACGACGATGGCGAAATGCTGGAACCAGGGATCGTGGCTCGAGGCGGGCTGCGGGTAGGGCGCCCCCGGCTGGTCGAACTGCACCAGCTCGATCTGCTGGGCGCCGAGCGACAGGGTGAGCACGAGCGCGGCGCCATTGCGGGCGCGGTCCGTCAGGGTGAAGCCGAGACCGTCGACGTAGAACGCGGCGAGCGCCTCCGCATCGGCGCTGTTCAGGCTGATGCGCGCGAGCGCTGCAACCTTCACGGCGTGGGCGTCCGGGCGGACGACGCATAGGGATGGGTGGAGGAGAGCGGATCGGCGATCAGGCTGCCGAGGCTCATCGTGCCGAAGCTTATCAGCAGGAAGCCGCCGGCGAGCGAGAAGTTCTTCAGGAAGTCCCAGAACAGGTTGCGCCCCTTGCTGTCGCCGCCGCGCCAGAAATCGCCCGGTGCCCAGAACTGCTTCCAGAGCAGGGCGGTGACCATGCAGTAGCCGGCCATGATGAAGGCGGCGAGGCGGTCGGCGAGCCCGGTCAGGATCAGGATCGGCATCAGGATCTCGACCCCGAGCCCGATCAGGATCAGCAGCGTCGCCAGCGGCGTCGAGGCGACCGCTTCCCGCGCCTGTCCCACCGCGCCCTTGAAGTTGAGCAGCTTGTCGAGTGCGCTGAACGGGAAGAACAGGATCACCAGCAGGTAGCGGATGCCCAGGGTGACGAGGAAGCCGAGGCCGGTCATGCGATGATCCTTCTGCGCTGACACTGCAGCGTCGCAGCCTCGATGCCGGTTGCCGGGAAGCGGGAACAGACCCGACGGAGCCACGTTGCGCCGTCGACAGCATCGAGGGTCGGCCATGGGCAGCGAGCGGTATGACGTGATCATCATCGGGTCCGGCCCCGGCGGCGGCTCGATGGCGTGGAAGCTCGCCCAGACCGGCAAGCGGATCCTGCTGATCGAGCGTGGCGACTACCTGCTGCGCGGCCGCACCAACTGGGACAGCAAGGCGGTCTTCGTCGAGGCGCAGTACCAGACCAAGGAGACCTGGTACGCCTCGGACGGCAGCAGCTTCCATCCCGGCCTGCACTATTTCGTCGGCGGCAACAGCAAGTTCTACGGCTCGATCCTGCTGCGCCTGCGCGAGCCCGACTTCGACGAGGTCCGGCATCCGGACGGCATCGCCCCCGCCTGGCCGGTCAAGTACGACGTGTTCGAGCCGTACTACCAGGCCGCCGAGGAGCTGTTCGCCGTGCACGGCCAGCGCGGCGAGGATCCGACCGAGCCGCCCTGCAGCAAGCCCTACGCGCATCCGCCGATCCTCAACGAGCCGCGCATCCAGGAGCTGTATGACGGGCTGAAGCGGATCGGCCATCACCCGTTCCACCTTCCGGTCGGCGTGCTGCTCGACCAGGACCAGGACGGCAACGCGCTGCCGAGCTCGCCCTGCGTCCGCTGCGATGCCTTCGACGGCTATCCCTGCCCGACCAACGGCAAGGCCGACGCGCAGATCATGACGGTCGATCCGGCCCTGCGCGCGCACGACAACCTGACCCTGATGACGCGCTCCTATGTCGAGAAGCTGATCACCGACGAGGCCGGCCGCAGCGTCACCGGCGTGCTGGTGTTGACCGAGACCGGCGACCGCATCACCCTGTCGGCGGACATCGTCGTCGTCGCCTGCGGCGCGCTGTCGTCGGCGCTGCTGATGCTGCGTTCGGCCAGCGACTCGCACCCGAACGGCCTGGCCAACCGCTCCGACCAGGTCGGCCGCAACTACATGCGGCACAACAACGCCACCGTGATGGCGGTGTCGAAGACGCCGAACCCGACCCGGTTCCAAAAGACGCTCGGCCTGAACGATTTCTACTTCAACTCGGACGACTGGGAGTATCCGCTCGGCCATATCCAGATGGTCGGCAAGTCGGACGGGATCCAGGTGCATGGCGAGGGCTTGCCGAAGCTCCTGCACTGGCTGCCGGAGATGCCGTTCGACTACCTTGCCAAGCATTCGATCGACTTCTGGCTCACCTCGGAAGACCTGCCGCTGCCGCAGAACCGCGTCTCCTACAAGGACGGCCGCGTGTTCCTCGACCTCGAGGAGAGCAACATGCAGGGCCAGAAGCGCCTCAAGCACAAGCTCGAGCAGATCTGCGACCAGGTCAGCATCCACCCGTACCTGTTCGACCGCTCGCTCTATCTCGGCAAGGACACGCCGATCGGCGGCACCGCGCACCAGGCCGGCACGATGCGCTTCGGCGCCGACCCGGCGAGCTCGGTGCTCGATCTCGACTGCAAGGCGCACGAGCTCGACAACCTCTACGTCACCGACGCGAGCTTCTTCCCCTCGATCGGCGCGGTGAACCCGACGCTGACCATCATCGCCA
>CAXUCM010000321.1:0-4459 GCA_964249315.1 uncultured Acetobacteraceae bacterium
CACCGGCTCCGGGTGCGGCGCCCACTCCTCCGACCGCGGCCACGGCTCCCGGCGCTCCGGGAGCCCTGCCCCCCAGCGCCGGGTCTCCGGCTGCAAGCGTGCCAACTTCGGGCGCGCCAGCGCCGGGTGCACCGGCTCCAGGCGCCGCCGCACCGGCGCCCGTCTCGGCCTCGCCGAGCACGCCCGCCGGCGCGCCGCCGGCGGCACCGGGACCGAAGACCGCCGCGGTGGAAAACCCCTACGGCCTGGACGCGCTCTGGAATGGCGGCGACTTCATCGCCCGCGGCGTGCTGATCATCCTGGCGATCATGTCGCTCGGCACCTGGTACATCATGATCACCAAGTATATCGAGCAGGCCCGTCTGTTCGGCTCGGCCCGCACCGCCGGCAAGACCTTCTGGAACAAGCCGACGGTGCAGGACGGCTCCGCCGCGCTGAAGCCGAGCTCGCCGTTCCGCTACATCGCCGATAGCGGCATCACCGCGACCGAGCATCATGACGGCGCGCTGACCGACAGCATCGACCTGACCAGCTGGGTGACGATGTCGATCCAGCGCGCGGTCGAGACCATCCAGTCCCGCCTGCAGGGCGGCCTCGCCTTCCTTGCCACGGTCGGATCGACCGCGCCGTTCGTCGGCCTGTTCGGCACCGTCTGGGGCATCTATCACGCGCTGACCGCGATCGGCATCGCCGGACAGGCCTCGATCGACAAGGTCGCGGGTCCGGTGGGCGAGGCGCTGATCATGACCGCGATCGGCCTGGCCACCGCGGTGCCGGCGGTGCTTGGCTATAACTGGCTGGTCCGTCGCAACAAGGCGTCGATGGAGCGGGTGCGCTACTTCGCCTCGGACCTGCATTCCGTCCTAGTCGGCGGCGTCCGCATCGGCTCCCCGGCAGCGGCGGCCCCGGCGGCGCCGATGACGACCACCGCCGGCGTGACGCGGGTCGCCTGATCCATGGCGATGAATGTCGGCCCCGCGGACGGGGACGGCGAAGACGAGGTGGTGTCGGCGATCAACACCACCCCGCTCGTCGACGTGATGCTGGTCCTGCTGATCATCTTCCTGATCACCATTCCGGTCGTCACCCATACGATCAAGGTCGAGCTGCCCAAGGACATCAACCAGCCGACCCAGACCAAGCCGCAGAACGTCATCATCGCCGTCACCGAGGACGGCCAGATCTGGTGGAACCAGACGCTGATCCATGACAACGCGGACCTGCTGGGCCGGCTGAAGACGTTCGCCCAGCTCAAGCCGCAGCCCGAGGTGCATATCCGCGGCGACGGCCGCTCGCGCTACGAGTTCGTCGGGCGCGTGGTGACCGACTGCCAGCGTGCCGGCATCTTCAAGGTGGGCTTCATCACCGAGCCGCCGCCGCACGGCGGCTGACAAAGGACTTCGCCGACATGGCCATGAACGTTGGATCATCGGAGAACGCCGACGGCGATCCCGATGTCGTCGTCGACATCAACACCACACCGCTGATCGACGTGATGCTGGTGTTGCTGATCATGCTGATCATCACCATTCCGATCCAGACCCATGCGGTCAAGCTGGACCTGCCGCAGGGCAATCCGCCGCCGCCGCCGGTGCCGCCGCAGGTGGTCACCATCGACGTCGATTTCGACGGCACCGTCTCCTGGAACGGCACCGCGATGGGCTCGGAACAGGACCTGCAGGCGCACTTCATCAATGCGGCGGCGATGCCGGACCAGCCCGAGATCCACCTGCGTCCCAACCGGTTGGCGCCCTACAAGAACGTCGCCCACGTCATGGCCGATGCGCAGCGCCTGGGCATGAGCAAGCTCGGCCTGGTCGGGCAAGAGCAGTTCGCAGGGAATTGACGATGGTGCTGAAGCGCCTCTGGCTCGCCGGCCTGCTCGCCGGCACGGTGCTTTCGGGCATCAACACCGTCGGCCACGCCCGGCCCAGGTCGCATCGCGAGCCGGAACCGTCGAGCGCGCCGCCGACCTCGCCGGACGACGTGCGCCCTTCGGTCGGCAAGCAGCTGGAGCAGGCGGAAGCCGACGCGCGCGCGCGCAAGTTCCCCGAGGCGCTTGCACAGATCGACCTCGCCGATCATGCACGCGACAAGACGCCGCACGAGACCTTCGTGATCGACGAGCTGCGCGCCTCGGTGGCGCAGCAATCCGGCGACTACAAGACGGCGATCGCCGCCGATGAGACCCTGCTGCACGCCAGCAAGCTGCCCGCCGCCGAGCAGCAGCGACTGCAGCTGGCGGAGGCCTCCGCGTACTACCAGCTGCGCGACTATGCCGGCACCATCGCCGCGATCGGTCGCTACGAAAAGGCGGGCGGCAATCCGGCGACGCTGCAGCAGCTCAAGATCCAGTGCTACTACCTGATGCACGACTATGCCAACGCGGCCGCTCAGCAATCAGCGCAGATCGAGGCGGAGATCCGGGCGCGGCAGATCCCGCCCGAGCAGCAGCTGCAGCTGCTCGCGAGCTGCCAGTTGCAGACCAACGACAAACCCGGCCTGACCCGGACGATGACGCACCTGGTCGAGTACTACCCGAAGCCGGACTACTGGGCGCAGCTGATGCTCGGCCTGCGCTCGAACCCGAACGTGCCGGACCGGCTGCAGTACGACATCGACCGGCTGCGCCTCGAGGTCGGGCTGCTGACCAGCACGGCCGACTTCATGGACATGACCGAGCTCGCGGTGCAGGCCGGGCTGCCCAACCAGGCGCTGGCGGTGATGAACCAGGGCTATGCCACCGGCGCGCTCGGGCGCGACGCGCAGGCGGCACGCGAGGCGCGGCTGAAGGCGCTGGTGGTCAGCACCATCGCCGACAAGAAGGCAAGCCTCGCCGCCGACGAGGCGTCCGCACGCAACGGCGACGCCAACGCGATGCTCGCCACCGGATACAGCGCCGTCGATCTCGGACAGGTGCCGCAGGGCCTCGCGCTGATGCGCGACGCGATCGCCAAGGGCGGCCTCGCCGCTCCCGGGGACGCGATGCTGCATCTCGGCCTGGCCTACCTGGTGGCCGGCGACAAGACCGACGCCATCCGGACCCTGCAGACGGTGAACGGCACCGACGGCGCCGGCGACCTCGCCCATCTCTGGCTGTTGCGCATCGACAAGACGGCCTGACCACACGGCGTCGGGCAGCCGCATCATCCTGTCCGACGGCCGCGTGGCGTGGTTCGATCGCTCAAGCGCCGGCTCGTCGAGGCCGGCCTTTGTCCGTTCGGCCGTATCGTCGACCTGATGCCCGCTCCTACCATCGACGCGGCGGATGTCTCGTGATTGATACGGGCGATCCGCGACGTGCTCGCTTGACGGCAAGCAAGGCCGGGGCGCTGCCCATTGATCCGCTTCGCGGCTCAATCGCTCAAGGCAAGCCTTGAGAATCCTTGACGGAGCGGACGATGCTGAGGACCATCTTCGACGAGCGGGCACGCAGCCTTCGCCTTCCGCTGATCGGGATCTATAGCCTGCTGATCGCGGCCAACCTCGCCGCATGGGTTTGGGCTCTGGTCGTGTTTCGGCGTCATCCGATCTTCCTGGGCACGGCTCTCCTCGCCTACGGGTTCGGTCTCCGGCACGCCGTCGATGCCGACCACATTGCTGCGATCGACAACGTGACCCGGAAGCTGATGCAGCAGCGCAAGCGTCCGGTCAGCATCGGCTTCTTCTTCGCGATGGGACATTCGACCGTGGTGATCGTGGCCGCGGCTGGCATCGCGGCGACCGCGACGCTGATGCGCAGCCATCTCGAACAATTCAGGAACATCGGCGGCGTCGTCGGAACGCTCGTCTCCGCACTGTTCCTGTTCGTGATCGCTGCCGCCAACCTGATCATCCTGCGGTCGGTGTGGCGCACCTATCGCCATGTCCGCGACGGCGGCCGCTACGTCGATGAGGATTTCGATGTCCTGCTCAACAATCGCGGCGTCCTGGCGCGTCTGTTCCGCCCGCTGTTCAAGCTGGTGACGGCGAGCTGGCACATGTTTCCGCTCGGCTTCCTGTTCGGACTCGGCTTCGACACGGCGACCGAGGTCGCCCTGCTGGGCATCTCCGCGACGCAGGCGGCCCAGGGTGTCTCGATCTGGTCGATCATGGTGTTCCCGGCGCTGTTCGCCGCCGGCATGTCGCTCGTCGACACCACCGACGGCGTGCTCATGCTTGGCGCCTACGACTGGGCCTTCATCAAGCCAATCCGGAAGCTCTACTACAACCTGACGATCACCCTGGTTTCGGTGATCGTGGCGGTCCTGATCGGCGGCATCGAGGCGCTCGGGCTGGTCGGCGACCAGCTCAGTCTGACCGGCCGCTTCTGGCATGCGATCGCAGGGCTGAACGACAACTTCAACGGTCTCGGCTTCCTGATCATCGGCATCTTCATCGCCGCCTGGATCAGCTCGATCGTGATCTACCGCTACAAGAAGCTGGATATCCTAGAGGTTTCCAAAGGCTAGCCTTTGGC
>CAXUCM010000322.1:0-4456 GCA_964249315.1 uncultured Acetobacteraceae bacterium
CCCCCCCCCCCCCCCCCCCCCCCCCCCCCCCCCCCCCCCCCCCCCCCCCCCTTCTTATACCCTCAGCGCCCAGTCCGTGCCGCGCTGGCCAGCAGCATGCCGACCACGCCGAGTGCGATGATGCAGGCCATCGGCACCAGGCTGGTGACGGGAAACAGGCCCATGGCGATGCCGCTGATCGAGCCCAGGCCGAACTGCAGCGTGCCGAGCAGGGCGGAGGCGCTGCCGGCGTGGCGGGCATGGCTGGCCAGCGCGAACATCGTTGCGTTGGGGCTGATGAAGCCCATCGAGGACATCAGCAGCATGATCGGAAGCGAGACGAACGCGGCTGGTCGTCCCGGTCCGGCGATGCCGGTGAGCACCAGCACCAGCAGCAGGATCGCGGCCCCCGTGAGCAGGCGGATGCCGAAGCGCAGCAGCCGCTCGACCCCGACCCGGTGCACCAGCTGCGCGTTGACCTGCGTGCACAGGATGTAGAAGAAGGCGTTGACGCCGAACATGATGCCGAACTGCGTCGGCGAGAAATGCAGGATGCGCTCGAAGGCGATCGGCGAGCCGGACAGGTAGGCGAAGATCACGAAGGTGGCGCAGCCGGCGACGCAGGTGTTGGCGATGAACGAGCGGTCGCGCAGGATGGTCAGGTAGCGGCTCAGCACCTCGACCGGCGGCAGCCGCAGGCGGCTCTCGCGCGGCAGGGTGTCGGGCAGCGTCCAGGCCACCGCCGCCAGGCTGAGCACGCCGTAGATCGTCGCGATCCAGAAGATCCAGCGCCAGGAGGCGACGCCGAGCACCATGCCGCCCAGCGTCGGCGCCAGGATCGGCACGACGCCGAGCACCAGCATGAGCTGCGACATGATTCGTGCGCCCTGCGGGCCGGTGGCGAGGTCGCGCACGACGGCGCGGGGGATCACCATGCCGGCGGATCCGCCGAAGGCGGCGAGGAAGCGCCAGAGCGTGAAGCCGACGATGCCGTGGCTGAGCGCGCAGCCGACCGAGCCCAGCGTGTAGATGGTCATGCCGACCAGGAGCGGAGCGCGGCGGCCGAGCCGGTCCGAGAACGGCCCCTGGGTGAACTGGCCGACGGCGAGGCCGGCGAACCAGGCGGCCAGGGTGATCTGCGCCGAGCCGCCGCCGCCGCCGAGATCGGCGTCGATGGCGGGGAACGCCGGCAGGTACATGTCGGTCGAGAGCGGGCCGACCGCGCTCAGCGAGCCGAGCAGCAGGATCAGCCAGACCGGCAGCCGGCCGGGGATCAGCGCGCTCGCATCCCGGCGGCTGCGTCCGCCGGCGGCGACGCCGATCGACATTCCTCTCAGCCCGCGGTGCCGCCCACGGTGAGGCCCATCATCTTCAGGGTCGGCTGGCCGACGCCGACCGGCACGCCCTGGCCGTTCTTGCCGCAGGTACCGATGCCGGGATCCAGCGCGAGGTCGTTGCCGATCATGCTGACCTTGGTCATCGCGTCGGGTCCGTTGCCGATCAGGGTGGCGCCGCGCACCGGCGCGGTGACGCGGCCATCCTCGATCAGGTAGGCCTCGCTGGCGGCGAAGACGAACTTGCCGGAGGTGATGTCGACCTGGCCGCCGCCGAAATTCACCGCATACAGGCCGCGCCTGACCGAGGCGATCATCTCGTCCGGGGCGTGCGCGCCGGCGAGCATCACCGTGTTGGTCATGCGCGGCATCGGCATGTGCGCGTAGGACTGCCGGCGGCCGTTGCCGGTGGGAGCGACACCCATCAGCCGCGCGTTCATGCGATCCTGGATGAAGCCGGTCAGGATGCCGTCCTCGATCATCACCGTGCGGCCGCTGGGGGTGCCCTCGTCGTCGATGGTCAGGCTGCCGCGTCGACCCTCGATGGTGCCGTCATCGACCACGGTGACGCCGGGCGAGGCGACCCGCTTGCCGACCAGGCCGGCGAAGGCGGAGCTGCCCTTGCGGTTGAAGTCGCCCTCCAGCCCGTGGCCCACCGCCTCGTGCAGCAGGATGCCGGGCCAGCCGTTGCCGAGCACGACCTCCATCTCGCCGGCGGGCGCCGGCCGGCTGTCGAGGTTGACCAGCGCCTGGCGGTAGGCCTCGTCGACGGCATGCTTCCACGACGCCCCGTTGAGCACGCGCGAATAGGCGAAGCGGCCGCCGGTGCCGTAGCTGCCGCTCTCGCGCCGTCCGTCCTGCTCGACGACGATGCTGACGTTGAGCCGCACCAGCGGCCGCAGGTCGGCGACGCGGTGCCCGTCCGTCCGCAGGATCTGCACCGCCTGCCACTCGGCGGCGAGCGAGGCCATCACCTGCACGACGCGCCGGTCCTTGGCGCGCGCATAGGCGTCGATCTCGGACAGGATCGCCGCGCGGGCGCCGAACTCGGCCTCCTGCAGCGGGTTCGCGTCCGAATAGAGCCGGGCGTTGGTGGCGCGCGGCCGATCGGCCACCGTGCCGCCGCGTCCCTGGCGCACCATGCCGACGGTCGCCGCGGCGCGCTTCAGGGCGCTCTCGCTGACCTCGTCGGAATGGGCGTAGGCGGCCTCGTCGCCGAGCACGGCGCGCAGCCCGAAGCCGGTCTGGGTGTCGAAGCTGGCCGAGCGGATCACCCGGTCGTCGAGCGAGATCATCTCGCTTTCGCGATATTCCAGGAACAGCTCGCCGTCGTCGGTGCCGTCCAGCGCGCCGGCCAGCAGCCGTTCGGCGCCGTCGCGATCGAGCTGGGCGCCGGCGCGTTCGAAGAAGAGCTGATCGGTCGCCGCCAGGGGCGAAAGCTTGGTCATCAACGGGGCTCCCGAAACACAGAGATCGGATATGGCGTCAGGCGGTGCGCGGACCAGTGGCGCCGCGCAGGCGGAACCGCACCAGCAGCGAGACGCCGAGCAGGATCGCGGCGAAGGTCTGGTGCATCGTGCCGGCCCAGACCGGCACCACCAGCAGCAGCGTGGTGACGCCGAGCGCGTATTGCCCGAGCACGACCCAGCCGAGCAGCATCAGGGCGTCGTGCGCCGGCTTGTCGAGGCGCGTGCGCAGCCCGACCAGCAGGGTCAGGCCGATGCCGAGCACGGTCAGCGTGGCGACGACGCGATGGTCGAACTGCACCGCCGTCAGGTTCTGCGTCAGGTTGTGCCAGAACGGCGCCAGCCGGTCGTAGTGCTGCGGCAGCAGGCGGCCGTCCATGTCCGGGAAGCTGTTGTCGATGAAGCCGGCATGGGTGCCGGCGGTGAAGCCGCCGGCGACCACGGTGATGCCGACCAGCAGGCAGGACAGACCGGACAGGCGGCGCGTCCAGAGCGCGCCAGCGCTTCGCGGCAGGGCGGCCGGGCTGGGCGCGCGGACCTCCAGCGCGGTCCACAGGATCGCGGCGTAGAGCGCGAAGGCGCAGCACAGATGCAGCACCAGCCGCAGCGGTGCCACCGCGACGCTGTCCGGATCGAACCCGGAGGCCACCATGAACCAGCCGATCGCGCCCTGCAGTCCGCCCAGAACGAGGAAGGCACCGAGCCGCACGAGCAGCCTTCGCCCGATCGTGCCGGTCCAGGCAAACACCAGCAGCGGCACGAATAGCACGAGCCCGATCAGCCGGCCGCAGAAGCGGTGGATCCATTCGAGCCAGAAGATCTGCTGGAAGCCGGCCAGGCCGAACCCGTCATGCAGGATGCGGTATTGCGGGATCTGCCGGTAGAGCGCGAACTCATGCTCCCATTGCGCGTGGGTGAGCGGCGGAATGATCCCGGTGACCGGCCGCCATTCCATGATCGACAGTCCCGATCCGGTCAGCCGGGTGGCGCCGCCGAGGGCGATCATCGCCAGCAGCATCGCGCAGATCGCGAACAGCCAGGACGAGACGAGGCGCGGGCGTCGCGCCAGCGGCGGGCGCGACGGTGCGATTTCGGCGAGGCGTGGGGCCCGGGAGGAGCGCCGGGAGCGTGCAGGGAGCGGGGCGTGAAGGACGTCGGAAGCCATGTCACCCTTTGTAGCAGCCGGGCAGGCGGCTCCGCCAGCCGCCCATCTTGCCCGCCGACTGTCGCGGATGCTAACGCGGCGATCGCAGCTTGGGCCGGGGTGCCAGGATGAGAGACGCGGCGCCGCTGCCATCGATGGCGGGATCGTTCAAGCCCCTGCTCCGAGCGCTGCTCGGACCCGCGCTGTTGCTATGCGGCCTGCTCGCGGCGGCCATGCTGGTGCATGCCCTGCCGGGCCTGCGTCAGCTCCTGTTCGACCGTGCCCGGCTGCGCCAGGGCTGGCACGGCTGGATCCTGTTCCTGTGCGCCGGCAGCGTGATCGGCGCGGTCGGCCTGCCGCGGCAGGCGGTGGGTTTCGCCGGCGGCTTCGCCTACGGGCCGGCGCTCGGCATCGTGCTGACCACGCTGGCCAACCTGATCGCCTGCCTGGCCGACCTGCTCTGGGCGCGTCTGGCCGGACGCGAATGGGCAACGCGACGCCTGTCGCGCGGTCGGCTGTCCAGGCTGCAGGGC
>CAXUCM010000323.1:0-443 GCA_964249315.1 uncultured Acetobacteraceae bacterium
GCACCAGTCCACCGGTGCGCCGGGACAGCGGTTGGCGGTGAACACGCCGGCGACGCGCGTGCCCGGGTCGAACGCCGCCAGCACCAGGTCGGTGCGGCCCTGGTAGCGGATGCCCGCTGCCGTTGCGGCCAGACGCACGCCGGCGTGTTCACCGCCAACCGCTGTCCCGGCGCACCGGTGGACTGGTGCCGCGCCGCCCTCGCCGGCGGCAGCGCCCGCGGGCTGGTGGTCAATGCCGGCAACGCCAACGTGTTCACCGGAGCGGCCGGCATCGTCGCCACCAGCGAGACCGCTGCGGCCGCCTCCGGCCTGCTCGGCTGCCTGCCGTCGGAGATCTTCCTCGCCTCCACCGGCGTGATCGGCGAGGTGCTGCCGCACGCGCGCATCGTCGCCGCCCTGCCCGGCCTGCAGGCCGACCTCTCCGGGCATGGCTGGGCCGCGGC
>CAXUCM010000323.1:453-4433 GCA_964249315.1 uncultured Acetobacteraceae bacterium
GGTGCGCACCGCCCGGCTCGGCGGCGCCGAGGTGCGCCTGCAGGGCATCGCCAAGGGCAGCGGCATGATCGCGCCGGACATGGCGACGATGCTCTGCTTCGTGGCGACCGACGCGGCCCTGCCGCCCTCGATCCTGCAGGCGCTGCTGCACGACGGCGTGGCGCGCAGCTTCAACCGCACCACGGTGGATTCCGACACCTCGACCAGCGACACGGTGCTGCTGTTCGCGACCGGTGCCGCCGGGAACGTCGCCATCGCGGACGCGGCGGATCCGGGCCTGCGCGACTTCGCCGAGGCGCTCGACGCGGTGCTGCTCGACCTGGCGCTGCTGGTGGTGCGCGACGGCGAGGGTGCGGCCAAGCTGATCCGCATCGACGTCGGCGGCGCGGTGTCGGACGCCTCGGCGCAGCGCGTGGCGCTGTCGGTGGCGAACTCGCCGCTGGTCAAGACCGCGATCGCCGGCGAGGACGCCAATTGGGGCCGCATCGTCATGGCGGTCGGCAAGAGCGGCGAGCCGGCCGACCGCGACCTGCTCTCGGTCGGGATCGGCGGCACCTGGATGGCGCGCCGGGGCACGGTGGTGCCGGGCTACGACGAGGCGCCGGTGGTGGCGCATGTGCGCGGCCTCGAGATCGAGATCGCCGTCGATCTGGGGCTCGGCACCGGCAGCGGTTGCGCCTGGACCTGCGACCTGACGCACGGCTACATCGACATCAACGGCAGCTATCGAAGCTGAGCCGCGACCGCGGGGACCGGCATGGCGAACGTGTTCGATCAGGTGCCGCCCACGTCAGCGGGACCGTTCCAGCCGCAAGCCGAATGGGAAGCCGGACGCGTCTGGGGCTATGCCGGCTTCTGGTGGCGCGTGCTGGCCTGGGTGATCGACAGCCTGATCCTGTCGTTCGCGGACGTGCTGCTGCATCGCGCCTTCGGCGGCGGTCCGCTCGGGGTGACCGGGTTCCGGCCGGATCGCGGTGCGGCGGTGTCGCACATCAGCGACGTCGCGGGCTTCGCGATGCCGATGCCGGGGACATGGCATCCGACCGGTTCCTGGCTGATCACGGCGTTCGGGCTGCTGCTGCAGGTGGCGTATTTCGCCCTGCTCGAATCCTCGGCCTGGCAGGCGACCGTGGGCAAGCGCGCCTGCGGCCTGCGGGTAACCCGGCTCGACGGCGGCCGGATCAGCCTGGGCCGCGCGGTCGGTCGCTACTTCGCCAAGTTCCTCTCCTGGCTGATCCTCGGCATCGGCTTCCTGATGGTCGCCTGGACCCGGCGCAAGCAGGGACTGCACGACATCCTGGCCGAGACCCTGGTGGTGCGGCGACGGCCGCCGAGCGACCTCGTGCGGTTCAACCCGCCGGCGTGAGCCGCCTCCTTGACTTTCTCCCAGATGAGCATGATTATTGTCTCAACTGAGACAAAACGGAGATCAGCCATGTCGGCCGCCGCGGACCCCGTCTCGACGATGCTGGGCATCGTGCATCCCGGTCCGTTGCCGCTGATGTCGGCGGTCGAGCAGGGGCTGCCGCTCGCCACGCTCGACCGGGTGGTCCGTGCCGTCTCGCCCGATGACAACCAGTTCGCCTTCCGCATCGTCGCCCGCGCGACGCTGGCGCGCCGCCGCACCGCGCATGCCGCGGCGAGCGGACGCGCCGAGGGTCGATTGTCAGCCGAAGAGGGCACGCGCCTGGCCCGGCTCGCCAGCGTCTGGGCGATGGCGCTCGAGGTCTGGGGCGGCGAGGAGGCCGCGCGCCGGTTCATGTTCGAGGCGCATCCGCTGCTGCACGGACGCCGGCCCGTCGACGTCGTGCTCGAGAACGAGTTCGGCCGGCCGGCGGTGGAAGGGATCCTGGGCCGTCTGCAATACGGCTCGGCGGTGTGAGCGCACAGACGCTCGACCGCGTCCTCACCGCCTGGCGCATCGGCGACCCGTCCGGCGAACACCCGATCTTCGACGCCGCCGGCTCCAGGCTCTGGCCGGGACGCTGGAACACCCGGCTCAGCCCGATGATCTATGCGAGCGAGCATTACAGCACCGCGATGCTGGAGAAGCTCGTCCACGGCAACGGCCGGATGCCGCCCAACCAGCACTGGATCGCGATCACCATCCCGCCGGGCGTGTCGTACGAGATGCTCTCCGCCGCGCATCATGCCGGCTGGGACGCCGAGGACTGCCTCGTCTCGCGCGCCTACGGCGAGACCTGGCAGCGCTCGGGCCGCTCGCTGCTGCTGCTGGTGCCGAGCGTGGTCGCACGCATGGAACGCAACGTGCTGATCAACCACGCCCATGCCGAGCTGCATCGCATCACCACCAGCCTGCACCAGCCGATCTGGTGGGATCGGCGCTTGTTCGGGCCGTCGGGCTGCACTTGACCCTTCAAGGCCAGGGCTCTGCCCTGGACCCGCTCAAGGCTCAGCCTTGAGAATCCTTTTTGTGGTCGGTCCCAACAATTGGCGTGGGGCTGCGTTCTCCGGTTGGCAAAAGGGACTATACCGATGAGCAAGGGTGATACCTGGTACGTGGTGGCAGATGGCGGCAAGGCCCGCATCCTGACGGGCGACGGCAGCGTGCTGCGGACCCTGCAGCAGTTCGACGCGAGCGGCCACGGCGATACCGATGACGATGCCAGCGCCGGCAGCAGTCAGTTGAAGGCGCCGAAATCCGATCCGCACGGTCAGTCGAAGGCGAACTTCGCCAAGCAGGTCGCGGCCCGACTGAACGAGGCCGTTCGCACCGGAAGCGTCGACGAGATCATCCTGGCGGCGCCGGCGCACGTCCTGCACGACATCCGCGAAGCCCTCGACAAGGCGGCATCGGCCAAGCTGGGCAAGTCCCTCAGCAAGGACCTGAGCAACACGCCGGAACACGACCTGGCATCGCATTTCGCCTGATCGGGCATCGCCGCAAGTCGACGAATATGTCCAACCTCCGGTCTGCAGCATAGCCGGATCACGCAGAACAAAAGCCGATGCTGGCCGTTGCCCTGTCTTGGCCGGGTTGCAGGAGCATGGGACCGATGAGCGAAGATCCGCGGGAAAGCAGTCAGAAGAGCTCGGCCGGGGAGTCGCCGCAGGACCGGCCCGGCCTCGAGACGAGGATGCGCAACAAGCCGGATCACGGCGAGCAGAGCTACGTCGGCAAGGGGCTGCTGGCGGGCAAGGTGGCGCTCGTCACCGGGGGCGACTCCGGCATCGGCCGCGCGGTCGCGATCGCCTACGCGCGGGAAGGGGCGGACGTCGCGATCTCGTATCTCGAGGCGGAGGCGGAGGACGCCGCGGAGACCGAGCGCTGGATCACGCAGGCAGGCCGCCGCGCCCTGCTGCTGCCGGGCGACATCAGGAGTGCTGCCTGGTGCGGCGAGATGGTGGCGCGAACGGTGCGGGAACTCGGCCGCATCGACGTGCTGGTGAACAACGCGGCGGCGCAGACGGTGAACGAGGAGCTGGACGACCTGACCGAGACCGACCTCGAAGGCGCGTTCGCGGCGAACGTCTTCGCCATGGTCTATCTCGTCAAGGCTGCCGTCCCGCACATGCAGCCGGGATCGGCGATCGTGAACACCACCAGCGTGCAGAGCAAGGTGGCGGCGAAGACGATGGTGATCTACGCGGCCACCAAGGGCGCGATCAACAGCCTGACCGTCGGGCTGTCGAACCTGCTGGCACCCAAGGGCATCCGGGTGAACTGCGTGGCGCCGGGACCGGTGTGGACGCCGATCCAGCCGATCGCCAAGACCGAGGAGCAGCTGGAGGAGCTCGGCAGCAACACGCCGCTCGGGCGTGCCGGCCAGCCGGCCGAGATGGTGGGAGCGTTCGTCCTCCTGGCGTCGCGCGAGGGAAGCTACATGTCGGGCGCGCTCATACCGGTGACCGGCGGAATGCCCATGCTGTGACGATCCGCGGTGCGTGCATGCGGCCACGCGGTGCACGCGCCGACAGCCCGACCCTGGTGGTCGGCGGCCATCCAGAGCCTTCACGAC
>CAXUCM010000324.1:0-4066 GCA_964249315.1 uncultured Acetobacteraceae bacterium
AGTTTATTGTCTTAGCACAATGAGATCGTGACTTCCAATAAGTTACGCTTCTGTCTAGGTGAAGCGCGCACGAGCTGATTATGTCGGACTGCAGGCGATTTTGCTTGCTGGCTTCTGGCACCAGTTGGAGATGCCCGTGAACGACGATCCCCCCGCCAGGAAGTTCATGAAGCCGCGAGAAGCGGCTTTGCGGTTGGGGCTCTCGCTTCCCACCGTCACAAGGGCGATTCGACGTGAAGAAATTCCTTCCGTGCTGCTGGGCCGAAATCGGCTGATACCTGTGTCGGCGCTTGACCGGCTCGAGCAGATTGCGGCGCAATCATGAGCGCGAAACAGACCATTCGCCCTCGGTTCCGCAAGGCCCTCGACGTTCCGTCGGTCTTGGTGCCGCCGGACTTGCCGAGGCGCGCGGTTGCCGCGATGGCCCTGCGTCTCCTTCCCGCCGGCCTGAGCCTAATCGTGGGCAGCGACCGCGATGCCGAGCTTGCACGGGCCGTCGAGGTCGTTGTGCTCGGTCTCGACCCGGCGGGCGTCGCCAGATTGTTGGCGCTGGATAGGAACTGAGCTGATGTCGTCAGCGGGTTGCTCGCCGCTGCAACCTGCTGCGGTTCCGATGTCGTCGCGATGATTCTCATGGACGCTCGCGAAGCCGATCTGAACGACCGGCCGCCGCTGGTGCGGCAGGTGCCGGATCCGCTATTCGCGCCACGGGTGCGCGGCGTACCCGATTGCGAGCGGGCTGACGTCTAAAGATCATTCAGAACGAACAAGCCCCGCCGTGCGAAGGGCGGGGCTTAAACTCTGAGACCTACTTGGGCGGTTTGCGAGACCGAAATAAGTATGACACCACGCGCCCGGCCGCGCAATCGCTTTCTCGTGGGTCTCGCTACTTTTGCGAGGCTCAATGAACATTATTATGTCGACCGTCGGCGTCGAGGCCATCCCTGTCACCGGCCACATCGTCGCTGCGGCTAAAGCCGGCCTCCCCGGCTCGCTTCTAATCGCCTGCAGCCCGCACAACGCGCGCCCAAGTGAATGGAACCACTCGCCGGGCAAGACCCCGTGCCGCCTCACAGAGCACGGCGAGTGGGGCCCTATCAAGGACTGGCGCAACCCGAGCGCAATGACCGCCCAGGATCTCCTGCGTTGCAGTGAAGCGGGAGCCAACTGCGGCTTGATCCTCGGTGTGCCTCACGGCGAATGGCAGTACCTGTTTCTCGACCTGGATACGGAGCCCGGTATCGAACAAGGGTCGAAGGACTGGAAGATCGCGCACGCCATTTCAGCGAAGGCTCTGGCCTGCCTGCAGGCTGCTCTGAAGGTCCCCGCGCTCTGGGTGCGAACGACCCGCCCAGGCCGCGCCGGTGTTCTCCTGCGCCTCCCTGCGGGCGCTGACGCAGGCCGCAAGGGCGTCCTGAAGATGTCCACCGGCGAGGAGCAGGCGAAGCGCGGCAAGATCGAGCTGCTGGCAAAGGGACAGCAGGCGATCATCGCTGGCCTGCACGTGTTCGGGAACGGCACGCCGATTCGCTGGTACAGGACCGACAAGCCGGCCGACACCCACCGTGTCCCTGCATTAGATGAGGCGATCCCGACACTTGCAGACCGCGCGCAGCTGGACGCCGCAGTCGACAGCGTCGTGGAGGCGTTGAAGACCTCCGGCATCTCCTTCAGCGGCAAAAGCCTGTCGCAGGTCTCGGCGGAGAGCGACAAGCCCATCACCGAACTCGAGATGATGCCGCCATCGGTCGACATGCTGGTCGACCTGCTCGATGCGCTGCCCCACGACAAGCGGATCGAGCGCGACGAATGGGTCAAGACGATGCGCAACGTCGCAGGCTGCGGCGCGGCGCTGCAGCGCGCCGATCGCCTCTCCGATGACGATCGGGTTCGTATCGAGGATGCCGCCATACGCTGGAGCACGCGCTGGACGGAAGGCGTGTTCAGCGAGCAAGAGGCGCGGGAGAAGTGGGAAAGCGACTTCTCGCGATCGCCGAATACGGATGTCCCCTGCTGGTTGCTGCTGGTTAATGCCGCCATCGCACTCGGTGATCAGACCCTGCAGGCAGAGTCGCTACGACTACGGGCCGATGAGATCGAAGCGGATTTCGAGGCGACGGAGGCGGCCCCCGAAGACTGGGGCGTTGCCGTTCACGCGAGCGAGGACGCGATCGCCCTCGCATTCGCGTGCAAGCATGTGGGACAACTCGCGCATGTCGCGGCGCTCGGCGGATGGTATCGCTGGTCAGGGTCAAAGTGGGCTGAGGGTGCCAAGCCCGCGGCGTTCACGCTCGCTCGTGAGGTTTGCAGATCCCAGGCCAAATCGCTGTCAGACAAGGACGATGGCTTGGCCAGGAAGGTTTCCAGCGCCTCGACGGTGGCTGCGGTGCTCACCTTGGCGGCGGCCGATCCGCGATTTGCACGATTGCCGGGTGACTTCGATGACAACGACTGGGCGCTGAATACCCCTGCGGGTATCATCGATTTGCAAAGTGGCTCCGCGAGGTCGCATCGCCTCGGCGAGCGGGTAATGAAGTGCACTTCCGTTGCGGCCGGCGGCAACTGCCCGCGCTGGCTCCGCTTCCTTTCAGAGATCACCCGCAACGATTACGAGGTGGTCGCCTACCTGCAGCGCTGGGCCGGGTACATGCTGACCGGTAGCACGCGGGAACATGCCTTCCTGTTTCTCCACGGTCCTGGAGGCAACGGAAAGAGCGTTTTAATCGACACGCTAGCGGCCTTGCTGGGGGACTACGCGACGCCTGCGATGTCTTCTGTCTTCACGGCTACGCGCAACGAGGCGCACCCGACGGAAACTGCTGCCCTCCGCGGCGCTCGACTTGTGACGGTCGGCGAGACGGATGAGGGAGGAGCGTGGGCGGAGGCCCGGCTCAAGTCACTTACTGGCGGCGACCGCATCGCGGCGCGCATATCCAGGGGTGATCCATTTGCGTTCCAGCCTAAATTCAAACTGGCGGTCGCCGGCAATCACCGACCGGTTCTGCGCAATGTCGATGCGGCAATGCGGCGACGGCTGCACCTGCTCCCGCTTACGTTCGTGCCCGCCGTGCCTGATCAGAGCCTGCCAGAGGCCTTGAGGGGAGAGTTGGATGGTATCCTAGCCTGGGCCATTGACGGTTGCCTCCAATGGCAGCGGAACGGCCTGGATGCGCCTCGTCTCGTACGCGAGGCGTCGGACGCCTACTTCGCCGAGGCAGATGTGCTCAAGGCATGGTTGGACGAACGCTGCACGCGTGAACCTTCCTCCTCGGAGAGCTCGAGCGCCCTTTTTGCCGATTTCGCGTCCTTCGTCGCCGCACGCAAGGAGGCGCCGCGCACCGCCATGTGGTTCTCGGTCGCGATGGAGCGGCACTTCGTCAGGCGCCGGACAAAGGCCGGGATGGTCTTCGACGGCGTTGTTCTTCGGCCGCTGGAAAATGACTTTGGGGTGTAGCCCTCACCGGTCATGTCGGGGCCATGATGAGGTGTAGGGTGGTGTAGGGTCTGCAGTTTACATGGTACATGCGCGCGCGCGCACGATACCCCTCTATATGCTAAAGCCTACACCACCCTACACCCTTTCCTTTTTCGCGGATTTTTGTCAGTTTTAGGGTTCTGGAAATGCCATTTTCCGGGCTTTCGGGTGATTAGATCGCCCGCGCCGGAAATAGCCTGTATTAAGTCGTCAAATTACTGAAATGACTTTGCAGACCTGCTGCAATCGCTGCTGCCGGGCTAGAAAATGTCAGAGAATTAGGTCATCTATTATCTGAAATGAAGATCACGCACCTAGTTAGACCCCGACGGCGCCTCGCGGCAGCCTTTCTGCTGACCGGCTGCGCGGCTGCCTTGATCGGGAGCTTCGCAATTGGCGCTGCCGCCGGGCACACCTTCGCCCAGAACAGCCATGCCGGGGCCGCCCTGCTCGTCGTCATCGCGCGGCCAGTCCTGCCCCTCAGACCGTCGGGCGAACCGCTGCCGGTTAGAGGCCGGCTGTGGATCTGACCAGTGACCTCGATCGGCCGATGGCGGTGCCGTTGTCAGCCCCGCGGGCTCCGGTCATAGG
>CAXUCM010000324.1:4076-4433 GCA_964249315.1 uncultured Acetobacteraceae bacterium
CATTCATTGCCCCTTACCATTTGCATCAGAGCAAGGGGGGTGTGTCGGGGTATGGCTGACAGTGCGCAATTTGAAGCCCAAGCCTTCATCGGCAGCACGATCGTCGAAAGCCGGAGTTTCGTCGCCGCCGGCATCGATGAAGCCAAGGAAGAGACGGTGAGATGGTTGGTTGATCTAAACCTCACACCTCCGGCGACCCAGATTGTCCTCTTGCTCGAGGGCACTCCCGCTTGGGCGTCTCCTCTACCCCTCGACTTGTAGCTCCAAGTGCGAGCCTGTTTAGATAGAATGTGCTGGCTAGCCTAAGAGTCCGTTTGAGAATGCTCAAGCATGAGTGATGCGGCGGAGGAGCAGGCT
>CAXUCM010000325.1:0-4420 GCA_964249315.1 uncultured Acetobacteraceae bacterium
CCCCCCCGCGCCCCGGGGGATATCGGGCCACCCGCTGCGGCCCGCCCGGGGCGCCCCGCCCCGGGCGCGGCCCGCGGCAGGCTGGCCCGAGCTCGGCATCGCCGAGCCGATCCTGGCGGCGGTGCGGAGCGGCATGTTCGCGGTGGTGAACGATGCCGGCGGCACCGCGCCGAAGGCACGTCTACCGCTGGCGGGCGTTCAGATGGCCGGCAAGACCGGTTCGGCGCAGGTGCGACGGGTGTCGCGCGCGCTGCGCGAGAGCGGGCACTTCAACTCGATGAGCCTGCCGTGGGAGTTGCGTCCGCACGCGCTGTTCATCTGCTTCGCGCCCTGCGACGTCCCGCAATATGCGGCCGCCGTGGTGATCGAGCACGGCAATGCCGCGGCCGAAGTCGCTGCACCGATCGCTCGCGACATCATGGTCGACGTGCTATCCCGCGATCCCGCCAACCGCCGCGATGCTCCGAGCCAGCGGGTGGCGGAGGCGGGCTAGAGCTTGACCCGTCAAGGCAAGGGCTCTGCCCTGGACCCGCTCAACGCGAAGCCTTGAGAATCCAGCGGAGCCCCATACGCCGGTATTTATGCGCGCCGGCGTGATGGTCAGGATTTCTCCGTCCGGATCCACCATTTCACGGGCTCCGGCTCGATCTCGCGTCGAGGTCGTGCGGCACGCGGCCGGCGGCGAGGCTCGGGTGCGGGCTGCATCTCGCCGGCTGCCTGGGTGCTCTCGGAGATCCCCTGCGCTGCGGCCTGCTCGTGAGCGGCCTGCAAATCCATCTCGACATGAGCGAGGCGGGTCTGCAGCGCGGTCAGGCTCGTCCGCGCCTCCACCAGCTGCCGCTCGGCGCTTTCCCGGGCGGAGCGCTCGCGGTCGAGTTCCTGCCGCAGCGTCTCCAGCACCGCCTTGTCGTATGACGTCGACGGGTCCATGGGCCGACCTTGCCGGCCAAGCGCAGCATGGACGACGGGCACCTCGCCGTCCCGCACGTAGCGGTGTCGGGTCGCCGGGTTACCGCCGGCCACCCGCCCGGCGGATTGCGCCGGTTTGCTGTTCGCCGGGCCGGCCTTGCGACCGCCCATGAGCTCCAGTGCCTGTCGAAGCTGGGCCTCCTGCGACGGTTCACTGGAGGCGCCCGCAGTCTTGTCGGTCAGCAAATGGTTGTCTGGCACTATCGACTCTCTGATATCGCGTCTGCGCGGGTCATGGGGCTTTCACGCACCCAGGACGTCCGAATCGCGCAAGCTGTCGAGTTCCGCGCCCCGACCAGGCACGCTTCTAGAAGAAACCACGATCGAAGTCACATCCAAACTATGAGGCGCTGCTGACCTTCACGCCTTTCCAGAAGGCTACCCGCCCCCTGATATTCTCGGCCGCCTGCTTAGGTGCATCGTAATACCAGACCGCATCCGGATTGGTCTGCCCGTCAACCTCCAGGCTGTAATACTCGGCGGTGCCCTTCCACGGACAGACGCTGGTACGCGTGCTCGGCTTGATCAGGTCCTGCCGCAGAGCTGCGCGCGGAAAGTAGGCGTTTCCCTCGACCGTGACGATGTCGTCGCTCTCGGCGATCACCTGTCCGTTCCAGATGGCTTGCATGACGATGTCCTCGTGGCGTGCGTTCGTGTCAGCGTAACGCCGCAGCCGGGCAGGAGGTGCCAACGGGCGCGAACGCCTCGACGACGATGTCGAGGCCGACCGTGCCGCTCCAGCAGGGCGCGCCGAGCGGCGAGACCATGTCGTTGAAGGCGGCGAGCTCGGTATGATCGGCCTGCCCGACCCTGCCGTGCACCGCCCATACCGGATAGCCGTCATGCAGGTGGCGGAACGCGAAGTCCGGGTCGGCGGTCCATAGCTCCGGCGGGATCGGCTTGCCGAGGCGCTGAAGACGGACGTTCATCATGTTGATGGCGCCGGGATCGTCGGTGAGCAGCAGCGCCTCGGGCGAGAGGTTGCCGCGCAGCAGCAATGCCGCCTGGTTCCAGAGCGGCTTGGTCTCGAGCCGATAGTACGGCAGCAGGTTCACCACGCCGAGGCCGCAGAGCAGGGCGATGCTGCCCCAGGAGGCGAGCCGCGGCAGCCGGGCCAGGCCGAGACCGGCGAAGAGGAAGAAGACCGGGCCGCTCCACGCCAGGTAGCGAGGCATCCAGACCGACGAGAACAGCGAGGCGACCATCAGCCCGAGCGGCAAGGTCAGCAATGCGATTGCCGCGACCATGGCGGCGGGATCGCGGCGGATGTGCGCCGACAGTCCCACGAAGGCGGCGATCGCGGTCAGCAGGCCCAGCCAGGGCAGCCCGTTGGGGAAGGTGTGGAAGCTGATCAGGCTGGTGGTGCGCAGCAGGTAGACGGCCTGGATCGTGGTCCATAGCCGGGTCCAGGTCAGCGGCGGCACCCAGTCGAGGCCGCTGGCCATGTCGCCGTGCGTCAGCGCGTGCATCGCCACGATCCATGGCAGATAGCAGGCCAGGATCACCGCGTGGGCGATCGCACCGTTGATCAGCAGCCCGCGTCGATACGGCCGGTTGCGGATCAGGCTAAGCCCGACCGCGAACAGCCCGGCGAGCAGCCAGAACAGGGCCACGCTCAGCGTATCCAGCGCGCCGATCGTGGCGACGGCGTAGACCAGCCAGCCGAACCAGGCCGAGCCCGGCCGGCGCAACCGCATCGACGCGCGCGCCGGATCGCGCAGCACCCAGGCGAGCCCCCAGAGCGCCAACAGGATGAAGCTGATCACCAGCGTGTAGGACCTGGCCTCCTGCCCGTACTGCACCTGGAACGGATTGAGCGCCAGCAGCACCGAGGCGGCGACCGCCGCGCGCCGGCCGCCGATCATGCGCGACACGCCGAACAGGAAGACGCAGGACAGTGCGCCGAACAGGGCGGCAGGAAGGCGCAGGCTGGCCTCGTCGGTGCCGAGCCCGATGAACCAGCGCGAGATCAGGAAATACAGCGGCAGATGGTGGAAGGAGAGGCTGTCCACGATGAGGTCGAGCGTGCCCAGGCTGGCGCGCCGCAGCGTGGTGACTTCATCGAGCCAGTACGGCTTGCCGCCCAGCTCGTACAGCCGCGCGACCAGCCCGACCAGCAGGATGGCGGCTGCCAGCCACAGGTCGATGCGCCAGGCTGGAGCACGGAACGATGCCGCCGGAGCGGCCGGGAAGGATGGGTGTCTGGCGCGGTGGAGGCTGATCGTCACAGCCGCGGAGCATGCATGAACTGGATCAGGGTGTCATGAGGCGGCGGCCGACATCATTGTTACGGATCGTGAGGCCGGCTCGGCGGATCGCGTCGGCATAGCCGCGTCAAAACGGCATCGGTGACATTTAACCGTTGGATAATATTCTTGTGGTGCAATGACTGAGCGGAAATCACATCAGCTCGGGACATCGCACCTTGCGCCGAATGCTTCAGCTTCTCTTCGCCGCCCTGGGCTTCGGGATCTGCCATGCCGCGGAGCCCGCCGGCTTCACGCCGCCGCCCGGCCTGTCCGCGATGCAGGCGCCCTACCGGCGACCGGCAAGCATCCCGTTCCCGGACGATAACCGCTACACCGCCGAAGCCGCACTGCTCGGACGCACCCTGTTCTTCGATCCGCGCCTGTCCGGCTCCGGATCGCTCTCCTGCGCGTCGTGCCACAATCCCTCCTTCGGATGGGAAGACGGATTGGCGCTGGGACACGGCGAGGGGCTGCGCGATCTCGGCCGTCACACCCCGTCGATCCTCAACGGCGCCTGGGGGCACATCTTCTTCTGGGATGGTCGTTCGCCGTCGCTCGAGGCACAGGCCACCGGTCCGATCGGCAATCCGCGGGAGATGGACCAGAATCTCGCGGCACTCCCGGCGAAGCTGCGCGACGTGGCCGGCTACGCGCCGCTGTTCGACCGCGCCTTCCCGGGTCAGGGCATCTCGGTGACGACCGTCACCAAGGCCGTCGCCGTGTTCGAGCGCACCGTCGCCAGCAGCCCCGCTCCGTTCGATGCGTGGCTCGATGGCGACCAGTCCGCGATCCCGGATTCCGCCAAGCGCGGCTTCGTCCTGTTCGCGGGCAGCGCCGGCTGCTCCGGCTGCCACTCGGGCTGGAACTTCACCGACCAGCAGTTCCACGATATCGGCCTGCCCAG
This sequence comes from uncultured Acetobacteraceae bacterium, assembly GCA_964249315.1. GTDB lineage: Bacteria > Pseudomonadota > Alphaproteobacteria > Acetobacterales > Acetobacteraceae > Lichenicoccus. The sequence goes on from CAXUCM010000325.1 coordinate 4,123, forward strand.
CCCGGACAAGGGCCGCATCGCCATCGTCGGCTCGGACCCCAGCATGGCGTATGCCTTCAAGACGCCGACGCTGCGCAACGTCGCCCGTCGTGCGCCCTACATGCATGACGGATCGATGCCGAGCCTGCTCCAGGTGCTGGCCCATTACGTCACCGGCGGCATCGACCGGCCGTCGCGCTCGCCGCTGGTCCATCCGATGACCCTGTCGGGCACCGACCTTGCCGATCTGCAGGCCTTCCTGGAAAGCCTCTCGGAACCGGCACGCAGCTTTCCGACGCCCTCCCTTCCCCAATAGACC
>CAXUCM010000326.1:0-3087 GCA_964249315.1 uncultured Acetobacteraceae bacterium
TTGACACCGCGGATCGACAAAAGGGGCGTGGCGGGCGCCGCACGCCCCTCGACGCGGCACCGGGTCTCGCGGCCGGCCGGCTGCTTACCGTCGATGAGATCTCGCCGATCGAGGCCGAGTGCGACCTGATCGAGGAGGTGCTGCGCCTGCGCGGCCTGGACAGCGTCCCGGCGGTGCCGTTGCCGGTGCCGGGCGCGGTACCGCTGCCGTCCCTGACGCCGCGGCAGTCGCGCGCCAGTGCCGCGCGTCGCGCGCTCGCCGCGCGCGGCATGGCCGAGTGCATCGGCTTCTCCTTCCTCTCGCACGAGGCGGCGGCGCATTTCGGCGCGGCGCCGGACGGCCTGCGCCTGCTGAACCCGATCGCCGCCGATCTCGACCAGCTTCGCCCGACCCCGCTGGCGAGCCTGGTGCTGGCCGCCCGACGCAACGCCGCGCGCGGTGCCGAGGCGTTGGCCCTGTTCGAGATCGGCGCCGGCTTCGCCGAGGACGGCCAGCGCCTGATCGCCGCCGGCCTGCGTATCGGCCATGCCCCCCGTCGGCCGGGTCACGGCGCCGAGGCGGTGACGCTGTGGCAGGCCAAGGCCGACGCGCTGGCCGTGCTCGAGCTGCTCGGCGTGCCGATGGAGGCGCTGGGCGTGACCGCGGATGCGCCGGGCCACTACCATCCCGGCCGCGCCGGCACGCTGCGCCAGGGCCCGAAGACGGTGCTGGCGCATTTCGGCGACCTGCATCCGGCGCTGCTGCGCGACCTCGGCCTGAACCTGCCGGCGAGCGGGTTCGAGCTGTTCCTCGACGCCGTGGCAGAGCCGAAGCGTCGCCGTCGCGCGGCGCCGTCGCTGCCGGCCTTCCAGCCGTTGACGCGCGACTTCGCCTTCCAGGTGGACCAGGCGATCACCGCCGAGGCGGTGCTGCGCGCCGCCCGCGGCGCCGAGCGCACGCTGATCACCGAGGTCAGCCTGTTCGACGTCTATGTCGGCGAGAAGGTGCCCGCCGGCCAGAAATCGCTCGCCATCGAGGTGGTGCTGCAGCCGCAGGAACGCAGCCTCACCGACGAGGAGATCGAGGCCGTGTCCGCCAAGATCGTCGGGGCCGTGGCAAAGGCGACGGGAGCGACGCTACGGCAGTAATCGAGCATACAAATCCCACCGCTTCACTGTGAGATCAGCGCCATCATCGCGCTGGCGCCATGTGATGCTTGCGAGCCTTGCACGTGACCGGTCAAGGGCCAGGGCTCTGCCCTGGACCCGCTCAAGGCGAAGCCTTGAGAATCCATTTGCTTGCAACGAGGTTCCGAAGGCGAAGCCTCGGGCGGGATCGAGCCGCGAAGCGGATCGATTGGCAGAGCCCCAAGCTTCGCGCCGATTCGTAGAACCAGCCAGAGCACCGGCAGCAGGATCGCAAACACGCCACCAACCATCAGCTTGAGCACGAGCATGTCGCGCTTCAGGTTGCCGATATCGCTGTCGTAGGCGGCAACTTCCTGGGCCGCCTTGGCTGCCAGAGCTTCGTCGGCACCGGCGTCTATCAACGCCGCGTGCGGATCGCCGAGCATGATCGTCACGCCGCTCCTCTCTGCCTCCAGCTCGGCGCCGGATGCCGCCGATGCAATGTCAGCCGCTCCTCGAGCCAATCCGCGAGCGGCCCCGGCGCCTCAGGCTTTCCTACCGCCCAACGCCGCACGAGCCTCTCGTTGCAGCCGACCAGGTCGGCGAGATCGCGCTGCGACCAGTGCAGCTCGTCGAGGATTTCGCGCAGCCGGGTTGGAGTCATCGCTGCTGCCGCTCGTCGACTCCGCTCACTTGAAGAACCCGAGCAGCTTGAAGGCGATCGTCAGGAACGCAGCGGTCGCCAGGATGATGGTGGCGGCTGCACCGGTCGCGATGACCAGCAGGTGCTTGGAGGCGTAGCGCGTTTCCTGCAGGGTGCGATCGGTCTCCGCGCGCATCTGCTCGATGTGCCGGTTACGCTCATCACGCTCGAGGCTGTGGTCGCTCACAGCAAAATCCCTCTCAGCCGCGTGATCAACCCGGACATGTCCGCAAATATAGGCTGTTGATGGCGCGGAAGCAAGCGGCCATCCCGGCCACGCAAAGGCGTGCCGTTGCGGCACTCCCGACGCGAATCCGATTGGCATCGGCGAGGCAGCCGTTTAGTTGCTTACGTGCAACAAGACCGATGAGGCCTCGGATGGATGCCGTTTCGGCGGACGTGCCGCGACCGGCAGCCTGGTGGTCAGGAACCGCCGCTGACTTCATCGCGACGAGGTCCGATATCCTGCTCGGCCATCTCGCGCATGCGGCAACGCGGAGCTTCCGCGTCCATGAGGCGGCACAGCTGCGGGCATGGTCGTGCGAGATCGAGATCCTGCGGCTGGTCGTGGCGGCGCTGCCGAGTCCGGCCGACTGGCGGGTACTGCTCGAATACGACATCCCGCGCCTGCAGGGGCGCATCGATGCGGTGCTGCTCTGCCCGCACGGCATCTTCGTGCTCGAGTTCAAGGTCGATGCGACGCGCTTCGACGAAGACGACCGGGCCCGGACCGAGCGCTACGCGCTGGACCTGCAGGATTTCCATGCCGGCTCGCGGCGCCATCCGATCCTGCCGATCCTCGTCGCCACCGAGGCGATGCCCGGCGCGCAGACGGCGCCGTTGCTGCTGGGCGGTGTCGCGCCGGGGGTGCTGCAGGCCAGTGCTGCCAGCCTGCCGGCGTTGATCGCCGAACTTGCGGCGCGGCTGCCGAGGTCGGGCGCTCCGATCGACGTGGAGCGCTGGGAGGGTTCCGCCTACCGCCCGGTGCCGAACGTGATCGATGCGGCCTGCCTGTTGTTCGCGCGGCACGATGTTGCCGAGATCGTCAGCGCCCGGGTCGACACCGTCAACCTGACTCGCACCACCGCCTGCATCGCGGACCGGATCGACTGGGCGCGTGCCGGCTCGCGGCGCGTGATCGTGTTCGTCACCGGCATTCCGGGCGCCGGCAAGACCCTGTGCGGCCTGAACGCCGCGTTCGATGTCGCGGTCGGCACCGGGGCGGCGTTCCTGACCGGCAATCCGACTCTGGTGCATGTGCTGCGCGAGGCGCTGGTT
>CAXUCM010000326.1:3097-4395 GCA_964249315.1 uncultured Acetobacteraceae bacterium
GCGCGGCGGCATCCGCCGCGTGGCGGCGCATCGCATGCAGGGCGTGATCCAGGCGCTGCCCGCGTTCCGGGACCAGCTGGTCGGCAGCACCGAGATCCCCGCCGAGCGGGTGATCATCATCGACGAGGCGCAGCGCTGCTGGACCGCGGCACAGGCGGTCGCCAAAACGCGCGACCGGCGCGTGCGGCTTGAGCACTCCGAACCCGCGCACCTGCTCGACATCATGTCGCGCCATCCGGACTTCGCCTGCATCGTCTGCCTGATCGGCCATGGCCAGGAGATCCATGACGGCGAGGGCGGCCTCGCGGAGTGGGGCGCGGCGCGGCGCGAGCGGCCGGACTGGTGCATAGCCGCGGCGCCGCGGACCCTGGACGATCCGGAGCCGCGCAACCGTCTGCCGGCGCGGGCGGGGATGGTGGCCGAGCCGCGGCTGCATCTGACCGTGCCGGTGCGATCGCTGCGTCACGATGCGACACCGGCCTGGGTAGACGCAGTGCTCGCCGGCGCCGAGGCGCTCGCGCGCGCCATCATCGCGCGCGACGGCGAGGTGCCCTTCCGGCTGACCCGCAGCCTCGCCGACCTGCGCGCGGGCCTGCGCGCCGCCTGTCGCGACGTGCACCGTTGCGGCCTGGTCGGCAGTGCCGCCGCCCGCAGGCTGCGCGCGGAAGGGCTCGGCGCCGAGCTGCCGCACATGGATGCGGACGCGGTGACGCGATGGTTCCTCGACCGCTATCCGGCGGATGTGCGGGCGTCCGACGCGCTCGAGCAGGTGGCGACGCAGTTTTCCGTCCAGGGATTGGAGCTCGATCATGTCGGCGTCTGCTGGGACGGCGACCTGATCCGGGTGCCGGGTCGCGCCGGCTGGCAGGTGCGCTCGTTCCGCGGCACCGACTGGCAGATCGCCCGCGACCCGCAGAAGATCGACTACCGCGTCAACACCTACCGGGTGCTGCTGACCCGCGCCCGGTTCGGCACCATCCTCTGGGTGCCCGCCGGCGATCCGGCCGATCGCACCCGCGACCCGGCCGTGCTGGACGCGGTGGCCGACGCGCTGCGTCGCTGCGGCGTGCGCGAGCTGGAGCGGCCATCGCCGGCGCCGGCGCCGTCCGAAGCCGCGGCGACGCCGTCGCTGCTGCTGCCGGCGTGATCGCGCCGCCCGCGCGAATGGCTGACTTTCAGACGCTTTACGCCTATTGCTGCGCGCATGACCGACACGCCGCTCTCGCTGATCCGCAACTTCTCGATCATCGCCCATATCGACCACGGCAAGTCCACGCTGGCGGACCGGCTGATCCAGG
>CAXUCM010000327.1:0-4384 GCA_964249315.1 uncultured Acetobacteraceae bacterium
GTTCCTGCCGGTCGGCGGCATCACCCCGGAGAACCTGGCCGGCTTCGTGGCGGCCGGCGCCAGCGGCTTCGGGCTCGGCTCCGGCCTGTATGCGCCCGGCCGCGACCCTGGCGAGCTGGGCCGGCGCGCACGCGCCTACCTCGCCGCCTGGGCCGGGACCGAGGCGGCTCCGCGCTGATGGCGACGCCCATCCGCGTCGGCATCGTCGGCGCCGGGCAGATCGCCCGGGTGCAGCACATCCCGGCGCTGGCCGCGAGTGCGGACCTCGATCTCGCCGCGATCGCCAACCCGGTCGCAGTCCCGGTGCCGGACGGGGTCAGCCTGCACGGTTCGCTCGACGCGATGCTGGCGCAGCGCCCGGAGATCGAGGCGGTGGCGATCTGCACGCCGCCGCAGATCCGCTACGGCCTGGCGCGCACGGCGCTCGCCGCCGGCAAGCACGTGCTGCTGGAGAAGCCGCCCGCGGCGACCTCGGCGGAGATCGCCGCCCTGGCCGGGCAGGCTGCGGATCGCGGCCTGACCCTGTTCACGGCCTGGCACGCGCTGTTCAACCCGGCGGTGCACGCCGCCCGCGAGATCCTCGCCGCGCGCGGCGCGCAGGGGATGCGGATGGTCTGGAAGGAGGATGTCGACAGGTTCCATCCGGGCGTCGACTGGTTCTGGCAGCCGGGCGGAATGGGCGTGTTCGATCCGGGCATCAACGCGTTCTCGATCCTGGTCACGGTGATGCCGGAGCCGGTGTTCCTGCGCGAGGCCACGCTGACGATCCCGTCCGGCGCGCATGCCCCGTCATCCGCCCGGCTGCGCTTCGCCACGCCCACGCAGGAGGAGGGCTTCACCGGCGAGCTCGACTGGCACGCGCGGCACGGCGAGACCTGGACGATCGACTGGATGTTGCGCGACGGCGGTGCGATGCAGCTGGAACGCGGCGGCGCCGAGCTGCGGCTCGACGGCCGGACCATCGTCTCCGAGCCCGACACGGAGTACCGGCGGCTCTACGCCCGCTTCGCCGAGCTGATCCGGAGCGGTCGCTCGGAGGTGGAGATCCGGCCGCTGCAGCTTGTCGCCGATGCCTTCATGCTGGCACGCTTCGAGCCGGCGACGGAGGCACGCGCATGAGGACGGTCCGCTGCATCGATCAGGCCTGCGCGCTGCTGGGCGAGGCGCCGTTCTGGGACGCGCCGTCGCAGGCGTTGTTCTGGGTCGACATCTTCGGCCGGCGCATCCACCGCCTGCACCCCGCAACCGGAGCGATGCGCAGCTGGCGCATGCCCGACCGCGTTGCCGCCGCGATGCCGCGCGCTGGCGGCGGCCTGCTGGTGGCGCTGACCCGCAGCCTCGCCCTGTTCGATCCGGAGACGGAGTCGCTGCACCCGGTATTCTCCCTCGACGCGCAGGATCCCCGCACCCGCTTCAACGACTGGCGGACCGATGCGACGGGGCGTCTGTGGATCGGCACCATGAACGAGGTCGACGAAGCGCCGACGGGGATCCTGCTGCGGATCGAGGCGGATTTTTCCTGCATGGCGATGGAGACCGGCATCCGGGTCTCCAACGGCATCGGTTTCAGCCCGGACGATCGCCGCTTCTATTTCGCCGATTCCCCGGAACGGATCATCCGTTGCTACGACTTCGACCTTGCCGAGGGCAGCCTCGGCGCCCGGCACGACCTGCTGACCTTGGACCGCGATGGTGCCGTGCCCGACGGGAGTGCCGTCGATCTCGAGGGCTGCATCTGGAACGCGCAGTGGGATGGCGGCCGCGTCGTGCGCTATGCGCCGGACGGCACGGTGCGCGAGGTCGTCGAGATGCCGTGCAGCCGGCCGACCTCGTGCGTGTTCGGCGGCGAGGACCTCTCCACCCTCTACGTCACCAGCTCCTGCATGGAGCTGAGCCAGTCCACCCTGCGTGCGCAGCCGCTCGCGGGCGGCCTGTTCGCCATCGATGCCGGCGTGGCCGGGCGGCCCTGCGCGCGCTTTGCGGGGTGAGTGCCTGAGCAAGACCAGGGCCCTGCCCATCGATCCGCTTCGCGGCTCGATCCCTCAAGGCGGAGCCCTAAAAATCCATCAAGAGGTTTCCAAAGGCAAGCCTTTGGCGGGGTTTGGAGCGGAGCCCCAACCTTCACTTCGTCAGTGGTTATCCCGGGGCAGCCCCTTGCTCTGCGCGATGCGCTGATAAGCCATCGCCGGCTCCAGCACGGCGCCGCTCTGCAACTGACCGACGAGGCCGCGCTGGATCTCCTGCCAGGGCGTCTGGTGTGCGGGATAGTGGTAGCCGCCCGCGGCCTCCAGGGCGGCGCGGCGGGCGGCGATCTCCGCCGCTTCGACCAGCATGTCGACGCGGCCGCGTCGCATGTCCACGCGCAGCCGGTCACCGGTGCGCAGCACCGCGAGGTTGCCGCCGGCGGCCGCTTCCGGCGAGGCGTTGAGGATCGACGCCGAACCCGAGGTGCCGGATTGTCGCCCGTCGCCAATGCACGGCAATGCGGCGACACCGCTGGTGATCAGGTAGTTCGGCGGCCGCATGTTCACCACCTCGGCTGCACCCGGATAGCCGATCGGGCCGGCGCCGCGCATCACCAGGATGTCGGTCTCGGTGATAGCAAGCGACGGCTCGTCGATGCGGGCGTGGTAGTCCTCGGGTCCGTCGAACACCACCGCGCGCCCCTCGAACGCCTCGAGGTCGTCCGGATCGTTGAGGTAGCGCTCGCGGAACTCGTCGGAGATCACGCTGGTCTTCATGATCGCGGAGTCGAACAGGTTGCCGGTCAGCACCAGGAATCCCGCCTTCTCCTTGAGCGGACGCTCGTACGGCCGGATCACCCGCTCGTCCTGGATGACCGTGCCGCGGCAGTTCTCGCCAATCGTGCGGCCGTTGATGGTGACCGCGTCCTCGTGGATCAGCCCGTGCCGCATCAGCTGGTTGACAACCGCCGGCACGCCGCCGGCATGGTAGTAGTCCTCGCCGAGATACTCCCCGGCCGGCTGCAGGTTGACCAGCAGCGGGATGTCGCGGCCCGCCGTCTGCCAGGTCGTGATCGGGAGCTCGACGCCGATATGCCGCGCGAGCGCTGCCAGGTGGATCGGCGCGTTGGTCGAGCCGCCGATCGCCGAGTTGACCCGGATCGCGTTGACGAACGCCTCGCGCGTCAGGATCTGCGACGGCTTGAGGTCCTCGTGCACGATCGCGACCGCGCGGCGGCCGGTCTCGTAGGCGCATTCCTGGCGGTCCCGGTAGGGTGCCGGGATCGCCGCCGCACCGGGCAGCTGCATGCCCAGCGCCTCGGCCAGCGAGTTCATCGTGGTCGCGGTGCCCATCGTGTTGCAGTAGCCGGTCGAGGGGGCCGAGGAGGCGACCAGCTTGACGAAGCCGTCATAGTCGATCTCGCCCGCGGCCAGCATCTGCCTCGCCTTCCAGACGATGGTGCCCGAGCCGGTGCGCTCGCCGCGGAACCAGCCGTTCAGCATCGGTCCGACCGAAAACGCAATCGCCGGGAGGTTCACCGTCGCCGCCGCCATCAGGCAGGCGGGCGTGGTCTTGTCGCAGCCGATGGTCAGCACCACCCCGTCGATCGGATAGCCGTACAGCACCTCGACCAGGCCGAGATAGGCCAGGTTGCGGTCCAGCCCCGCGGTCGGCCGCTTGCCGGTCTCCTGGATCGGGTGCACCGGGAACTCGATGGCGATGCCGCCGGCCTCGCGGATGCCCTCGCGCAGCCGCTCGGCCAGCACCAGGTGGTGCCGGTTGCAGGGCGAGAGGTCCGAGCCGGTCTGGGCGATGCCGATGATCGGCCGGTCGGACTGCAGCTCCTTCTGCGACAGCCCGTAATTCATGTAGCGTTCGAGGTAGAGCGCGGTCATGTCCGGATTGTGCGGGTTGTCGAACCAGGCGCGAGAACGCAGGCGGCGCGGACCGGACGGATCGATGCTGTCGGGCATGGCGGCCTCTCCTTGATTGCTTGGACAATTAGGCATCGGCGCCGGCCCGCACAAGCTCAGCCCGGGAAGGCGGCGAGCACCTGAGCCACGGCGTCGTCGGACAGGTCCGGATGGATCGGCAGGGCCAGGATCCGGGCCGACAGCGACTCCGCCACCGGCAGCGGGACGCCGTCATGATGGTCGCGATAGGCCGGCTGATGGTGCAGCGGCCGCGGGTAGTAGATCGCCGTCGGGATGCCGGCGGCGCGCAGCGCTGCCTGCGCCGCGTCGCGCCGGGCGGCATCGGCCAGCAGCACCGAATACACCGCCCAGGCGCCGGTGCTGTCGGCGACCCGGGCCGGGACCACCGCGCGGCCGCGCAGGCCGACGTCGTAGCGTCGGGCGATCTGCTCCCGGCGGGGCAGTTGCTGGTCGCACACGTAGAGCTTGGCGAGCAGGATCCCCGC
>CAXUCM010000328.1:0-4380 GCA_964249315.1 uncultured Acetobacteraceae bacterium
GGGCGCCGGCCATCGCCGCTTCCGGCCAGCCGGCGTTAGGCGAGCGGTGCCGCCACGCATCGCGTCGGACGATGCGCGCGGCCTGGCCGGCCTGCCGGCCGGCGGCGAGCGCGATCCATACCGAAGCGAGGCGCGATGCCGGCAGGTTGACCAGGTCGTCCAGCCTCGCCGCGGCCCAGCCGAACTGCAGGTGGCGCGGCGTGCGATGGCCGATCATGCTGTCGGCGGTGTTGATCGCCTTGTAGGCGACGATCCCCGGCAGGCCGAGCAGGGCGCACCAGAACAGGGGTGCGACCACGCCGTCGGAGAAGTTCTCGGCCAGGCTCTCGATGGCGGCGCGTGCGACCGCCGGGCCGTCCAGCGCCCCGGCATCGCGACCGACGATGCGTCCGACCGCGACGCGCCCTGCCTCGAGGTCCTGCGACAGGCCGGTCGCGACCGCGGCGACGTGCGCGTGCAGGCTGCGCTGGGCCAGCAGCGTGCTGGCGGCGCCGGCCAGCAGCAGCAGCCCGGCCGGTGCCGGCAGCAGGCGCAGCAGCGCCACCTGCAGCAGCGCTGCCAGCCCGGCCGGGATGCCGACGATCAGTGCGATGGCGAGCACCCCGTTGAGGCGGCATCGGTGCTGCGGCAAGGTCGGCCGGTTGAGGCCGCGATCGAGTCGATCGATCAGCCGGCCGATCCAGACCACCGGGTGCGACAGCAGCCGGAACAGCCAGTCCGGATAGCCCAGGATGGTTTCGAGCAGCAGTGCGACGGCGGCGAGGGGCAGCATGGCGGCGTGCATTGCACATGGCGGCGGCCTGATCGAGGCCAGGCGGCGCTATCCCGACGCACCCTTGCCGTTCGTCGATCTCTCCACCGGGATCAACCCGCACCCCTACCCGATCAGCGCCCTGCCGGAGGCGGCCTGCACCCGGCTGCCGGAGCCGGAACTGCTGGCCGACCTGCAACGCATCGCCGCCACGGCCTACGGCGCCGCCGATCCGGCGATGGTGGTGGCAGCGCCCGGCACGCAGATCCTGATCAGCCTGCTGCCGCATCTGCTCGGCGTCCGGGACGCCACCATCCTCGGTCCGACCTACGCCGAGCACCAGGCCGCCTGGATGGCGGCCGGCGCCGAGGTGCATGTGCATCGCGAGCTGGACGGCTTCCTCGGGCAGGCACGCGCCGTCGGGGGTGCCGCGATCCTGTGCAATCCGAACAATCCCGACGGACGCCGCACCGAGGCGCCGCCGCTGCTGTCGCTGTGCCGCGACCTGGCCCGCTCGGGCGGGATGCTGATCGTGGACGAGGCGTTCGCCGACCTGGAGACGCCCGATCCGGGTCTGGCGCCGCATTTGCCGGCTCCCGGCCTGATGATCTTGCGTTCGTTCGGCAAGGCCTACGGTCTCGCCGGGCTGCGGCTGGGCTTCCTGCTCGCCGACGCGGCGACGGCCGCACGCATCCGCGCCGCCCTCGGCCCGTGGGCGGTGTCGGGCCACGCGATCATCGCCGGCAGCGCCGCGCTGGCGGATCGCGACTGGCGCGAGCGCGCCGCCCAGCGCCTGCAGCAAGAGGGCGAACGGCTCGACCGGATCTTCGAAGCGGCCGGGTTCCGGCTCGAAGGCGGCACGCGACTGTTCCGGCTGTTCCGTGCCGGGCATGCGCAGGCGACCGGCCGCCGGCTCGCCGCCGCCGGCATTCTGACGCGCCGCTTCGAGCATGATGCATCGCTGCTGCGAGTGGGACTGCCGGCCGACCCGGCCGCCTGGACCCGGCTGCAGGCGGGTCTCGCACGCGAGAGTTGATCCCTGCGCAGGGCACGAATGCGGAACATCCTTGGCCTCGCGGCGTCATCATCTTGTCGTCGGGCAGACCAGTACATATTTTGAGACACTGGAAGCCCGTGGCGGCATCATCAAGAAAGCCGGGAAGCCGGCAGGAACGGACCCAGATGACTTCTCATCCAGCGAACACCCTGAGCGGCGACGAGTTGAGCCAGATCCGCGACGCCGTCCCGAGCCTCGACCTGCTCGCGATCCGCTCGCTGCGCCGGGCCGGGTTCCAGATCGTCCGGGACATCCAGGCGGAACCCTCTGGCGAGCGCGGTGCCGAGATCGCCTGGAACCGGGACGCGGCCAGCCCCGCCGCCTGATCCCGCCTTACGACCACCCAGGACGAGCCATGGCGGGAGACCTTGTCATGGCTCGTTTCATATCGGCCGTCAGTTCCGGCTCTTGTCGACCAGGCGGTTCTTGCCGATCCAGGGCATCATTGCCCGCAGCTTCTCGCCGACCTGCTCGATCTGGTGGCTGGCCGCGCGCGTGCGCATCGCCTTGAAGCCGACCTGCCCGACCTTGTTCTCCAGTAGCCAGTTGCGGGTGAAGGTGCCGTTCTGGATGTCGGTCAGCACCCGCTTCATCTCCGCCTTGGTCTCGGGCGTGATCATGCGCGGGCCGGTGACGTACTCGCCGTACTCCGCGGTGTTGCTGATCGAGTAGTTCATGTTGGCGATGCCGCCCTCGTAGATCAGGTCGACGATCAGCTTGACCTCGTGCAGGCACTCGAAATACGCCATCTCGGGCGCGTAGCCCCCCTCCACCAGCGTCTCGAAGCCGGCGCGGATCAGCTCGACCAGCCCGCCGCAGAGCACCGTCTGCTCGCCGAACAGGTCGGTCTCGCACTCCTCGCGGAAGCTGGTCTCGATGATGCCGGCACGACCGCCGCCGATCGCACTCGCGTAGGACAGCGCGATGTCCAGCGCGTTGCCGGACGGATCCTGCGCCACCGCGACCAGGCACGGCACGCCGCCGCCACGCTCGTATTCCGAGCGCACCGTGTGGCCAGGGCCCTTCGGCGCGATCATGAACACGTCGAGATCCGGACGCGGCTCGATGACGCGGAAATGGATCGCCAGGCCGTGCGCGAAGGCGATCGCCGCGCCCGGCTTGAGCTGGCTCGCCAGGTGATCCGTGTAGAGCTCGCCCTGCAGCTCGTCCGGGGTGAGCACCATCACCACGTCGGCCCAGGCGGCGGCCTCGGCCGGGCTCATCACCTCGAGCCCGGCGGCGCGCGCCTTGGCGATGCCGGCGGAGCCCGGACGCAGCCCAACGGCGAGCTCGCGCACGCCGCTCTCCTTGAGGTTGCCGGCATGGGCATGGCCCTGGCTGCCGTAGCCGATGACGGCGACCTTCTTCGACTTGATCAGGTTCACGTCGGCATCGCTGTCGTAGTAGACGCGCATGGTAGTTCCTCTCGGCTGGATTGGTTGCAAGGCCAGGGCTCTGCCCTGGACCCGCTCAAGGCGAAGCCTTGAGAATCCATTCGTCCTAGTAAACTTGTTTCCGACGGCCGGGCCTTTGGCGAGCGGGCCGCGAAGCGGATCCATGGGCAGAGCCCAGCCTTCTGTCTCCCCGTGTCAGATGGTGCGCGGTCCCCGCGCGATCGCGGCGATGCCGGTGCGCGAGATCTCGACCAGGCCGAGCGGGCGCAGCAGTTCGATGAAGGCGTCGAGCTTGTCGGTGGCGCCGGTAAGCTCGAACACGAAGCTGCCGGTGGTGGTGTCGACCGGGCGGGCGCGGAACGCATCGGCGAGGCGCAGCGCCTCGGATCGCGCCTCGCCGGTGGAGACGACCTTGATCAGCGCCATCTCGCGGGCGACGTGCGGACCCTCCTGGGTCAGGTCGGCGACGCGATGCACCGGCACCAGACGGTCGAGCAGCGCCTTGATCTGCTCGATCACCATCCGGGTGCCGGAGGTGACGATGTTGATCCGCGAACGGCCGCGCCCATCCTCGACCGGCGCCACCGTCAGGCTCTCGATATTGTAGCCGCGGCCCGAGAACAGCCCGATCACGCGCGCGAGCGCGCCGCTCTCGTTCTCGACCAGGACCGAGATCACCGCGGTCACCGGGCTGTCGTCGTGATCGGGCATGCGGGTTCCTGCAACGGCCGGTCAGACCAGCATCAGCCCTTCGTCGGTGATGCGGGCGACCTGCCCGTTCTGGTCGGGGCCGAGGATCATCTCGTTATGCGCCGCCCCGGACGGGATCATCGGGAAGCAGTTCTCCGTCTCGTCGACGCAGATGTCGGCGATCACCGGACCGTCATGCGCGAGCATCGCGCGGATCACGTCGTCGAGCTCGCCCAGGGTGCGGGCGCGCATGCCGGTGCCGTGGAAGCTCTCGGCCAGCTTGACGAAATCGGGCAGCGCCTCGCTGTAGCTTTCCGAGTAGCGGCTGCCGTGCAGCAGCTCCTGCCATTGCCGCACCATGCCCATGTAGCGGTTGTTCAGGATGAACAGCTTCACCGGCAGCCGGTACTGGCAGATCGTGCCGAGCTCCTGGATGTTCATCAGCGTGCTGGCCTCGCCGGCGATGTCGATGACCAGCCCGTCCGGAT
>CAXUCM010000329.1:0-1670 GCA_964249315.1 uncultured Acetobacteraceae bacterium
TGATCTCGAGGTAGTTCTCGATGTCGTAGCGCGACCCCTCGCGTCCCAGTCCGGACGACTTGATCCCCCCGAACGGCGCGACTTCGGTCGAGATCAGCCCCTCGTTGATGCCGACCATGCCGACCTCCAGTGCTTCCGCGACCCGGAACACCCGGCCGACATCGCGGCTGTGGAAGTAGGCGGCCAAGCCGAACTCGGTGACGTTGGCCAACGCGATGGCGTCCCGTTCGCTTCCGAACCGAATCTCGCGAAGCCGAAGGCTTTCGGGCGGACGAGATGCGCGAGCGTGCGAGATGCTTCTCCTCAGGATGGCCGTGCGCACGGTCGACGATGCGATGGGTCTGGACCGGCGCCAGCCCTTCAGCCGGCGAACCTCGGCTCGGGCAGTCCCGCGACACCGGCATCCACCGCGAACGTGGCGCCGGCCAGGAACTCCGCCTGCCGTTCGGCGTCCGACAGACCCTGCCGCATGCTGGTAATGAACAGCGTACGCAGGTCGGCGCCCCCGAACATGACGCTCGTCGGCCTGGAGACTGGCAACCGGATCGCGGCAGTCTCGCGACCGTCCGGCGCGAAGCGCACCACCTGCCCGGCCGAGATTTCGGCGACCCACAGGCCGCCCTCGGCATCCACGGTGCAGCCGTCCGGCCGTCCGGCCCGCGAGCCGAAATCCACGTGCATGCGCCGGTTGCTCGCGATGCCGGCATCCAGGTCGTAGTCGTAGGCCCAGATCCGCCCGGGCCGGGAGTCGCACAGATACATGGTTCGGTCGTCGGGACTCCAGGCGATGCCGTTGGACAAGGTGATGCCGTCATCCATCCGTTCGCAACGGAGGTCGGCAGTCACGCGATAGAGCGCACCCACCGGACCGGCAATTTTGCGATCCATCGTCCCGACCCAGAATCGTCCCCGCCGGTCGCATTTTCCGTCGTTGAACAGCTCCCTGCTGAAGTCGACGGCCGGGGTCGAGATGTCCTGCAGCGATCCGGTCTCGAGGTCCATGAGCGCCAGTCCCTGGCGGTTCGCCATCAGCATACCGGGGCCCACGCGGAGCGCGAAGGAGCCGGGTGTCCGCTTCACCGGGTACTCCCGCTCGTCTCCGCCCGGCGACCAGCGCAGGACCTTGCGCGACATGCAGTCGAGCGTGAACAGGGTCTGGCTTTCCGGATCCCAGAGCGGTCCCTCGCCGAGTTCGCTGCGGTGCGCGGAATAGCAGGTGATGTCGGTCGCCATGTCGGGCTCGTCTCGTGGAGGGCCGCCGGAAGCGGACCCACCATTCCGTGCCACCTGGATCGGCGGACCGGTAATGCCATTCGGGCATAGCTCCGATCGCTCTCCAGCGATAAGGTCACACGCGGAAGGCCCGATCGACGCACATGCGAGGACGCTCGTCACCTTGGACATCAAGGATCTGGATCACTTCAGGACCATCGCCGAGAGCGGCACGCTGTCCAAGGCCTCGGCCAAGCTCCGCATCGCCCAGCCGGCGCTCAGCCGCAAGATCCAGAAGATGGAGCATGCGCTCGGCGTGCAGCTCCTGCGTCGCACGGCACGGGGCGTCACGCCGACGGAAGCCGGAAAGGTGCTGCTTCAACGAGCGATCAGGTTCGCGCAGGATTTCGACGAGATGCGTCTCGACATGGCGAAATATGCCGAGCATGCCGTCGGCA
>CAXUCM010000329.1:1680-4365 GCA_964249315.1 uncultured Acetobacteraceae bacterium
GCTCGGGCCGATCCTTGCTCCGAAGCTGCTGGGGAAGTATCGCGGGACGCAGCCGGACGTGATCCTGGAACTCACCGAGGGTCACAGCGGCGACATGATCGACGGGTTGCTGAACGAACGCATCGACAGCGCCATCGCCGACGTGCCGACGCATCCGCATACGGAGCTCAACCACTTCCATTTGTGGGTGGACAATTTGTGGCTGATCGGAGCGACCGGAAGCATCGGCAAGTATTCCAGGGCAGGCTTCATCCGGGTGGAGCAGCTGCCCGAACTGCCGATCATCATGCCGTCACAGCGATATGCGATCCGGGTGGCGGTCGATATCGCATTCGACCGGCAGCACCTTCGCTTCAAGCCGTCCCTGGAGGCGAACGGCGCCCTGATGATCCTGCAGCTGGTGAAATCCGGCTTCGGCTACAGCCTGATGCCGAGCAAACGGGTCCAGTCGCTGGAAGCAGGCGGTGAGTTCGAGGCCATCGCAGTCCGACCGTACATACGGCGGACCATGAGCATCGTCACCCGGTCCGCGCTCATGGGGGATCCTCGACTCGTTCCGCTGCAGGAGACCATGCGCGAGCTCGTCTCCGACGGCGTCGCAAGCAGCGAGTTCCTTCCGAGCGTCCTGCCGCGGTAGCTGCCCGAATCCGAGAGCGTTTTCCGTTCGCCTCGGCTCGCGGAACCCGCTCCAGCTTGCCTGATCTCGCGGCTATGGAGCAGACCCCTGACCTTCCTCGGCGTCCCAGACCTGCAGGCCGAGACCCATCGCGATGATACGGTTCTTCTCCACCTTGTTGGTCGCGGTATAGGGCAGGCTGGATACGATCTCGATGTAGCGCGCCACCATGAAGCGCGGCATGTGATCGCGCATCCAGCCATGGATTTCATGTGCTAGGACCAGACTACCTGGATTCGGGACGATCAGCAGCCGGATGTCGTCCTCGCCGGCGGATGCGGGATGCGCGACCACGGCTGCGTCGGCGAGGTCTGGATGGCGCTTCACAAGCTCCTCGATCTCCAGCGACGAGATGTTCTCGCCACGACGTCGGATCCGCTCGCGGGCCCGGTCCAGGAACCAGAAATAGCCGTCGGCGTCGCGACGGGCGATGTCGCCGGTGTGGAACCAGAGGCCCCGGGTGGCTTCCACCGTCCGTTCCGGCTGGTTGAAGTAGCCCAGCATCATCAGGCCCGGCTTGCGCGGACGGCAGACGATCTCTCCGGTGGCGTCCTCATCCAGGATGTTGCCGTCTTCGTCCATGAGCTCCACCTCCCAGTCCGGATGGACGCGTCCGGCCGCGCCCGGCCGTCGTTCGCCGTACGGCGTCGAAATGACTGCCCCGATCTCGGACATGGCGAATGCCTCGATCAGCTGTACCCCGAAGCGCTGCTCGAAAGCCTCGTTGTAGTGCGCGTTCATCATCCGCGTGACCCGGTGCGCCCGGTCGTTCGGGCTCGGCGGCTGGGCGAGGAGCACGGGGGGGACGCTGAAGATGATCTGCGCCACGGTGGCGTCGGCCTCGATCACCTCCGTCCAGAAGCGGGTGCCGCTGAATCTCCTGCCGAGAACGACGCGGCAGCCGACGAGCAGCGCCGGCAGCAGTCCCATCCGGCTCGACATGCCGTGAAACAACGGAAACGGCGAATACAGCACGTCCTCCGAGACCAGCCCGACATGGCGGATGAAGTTCAGCGCGGTGACGATGGCGTGGCTGTGCGGCACCATCACGGCCTTGGACGGCCCCGTGGTGCCCGACGTGAAGCCGAGGGTGCAGACGTCGGAGTGGAGCGGCTGCGTCGCGTCACTCGGCACGAATGGCTCGGCCGCTTCGACCAGGCTTTCGAACCGCACGAGGCGGGACGTGCCGGCCGAAGCGTCCGGCGCCAGGCCTACCACGACGATGGAGTCCAGCGTGGCCGGCAACGCTGCCGGAAGCCGGTCCAGCACGGGGAGATAGTCCGCGTGCACGATGCATGTCCGAGCCGGGGTCGTCGCGAACTGATTGGCCAGCAACTCGCCGACCATGCTGGTGTTGATCCCGACATAGGCGGCACCGAGCAGGTTCACGGCAAACCAGCTGAGCGCATACTCGATCCCGTTCGGCAGCATGACGGGCACATAGTCGCCGTGGCCGACCCCGAGCGCCTTCAGGGCTCCGGCGACCTGACGAGCGGACCGCAATGCGCCGGCATGGGTCAGCCATTCGTCCGAGCCGGACATGCGCAGGAACGGGCTCTCGCCATGCTCGAGGGCGGCGAACTCCAGGACGCGAGACAGGGTGCAGGACCGCGGGTCGCGCTTGAAGGTCGTAAGGTCCATACTCGTGACGTTCCGTTTGGTATCGGCTGATATCGAGCATGAGCCGCGCTGGTGAGATCAAGACTAGATAATAGCGGCATAGGGCCAAGAACGAGATCGCATAGGCCGAGCGACGCTTGGCCCGGCATTCTGGCTCGATGACGCCAACTGATTCATCGAGGGCCGGGGCTCTGCCCTGGACCCGCTCAAGGCTCGGCCTTGAGAACCCATTTGAAGGTGTCCAGCGGCGAGCCTCTGGCGAGTCTGGGCAGGGTCCAGACTTGTCTTCCGGCCGATCGGCATGAGCTACCTGCCCGAGGGCCTGCCGCCGCCGTCGCCGAGTCCCGACGAGGTGCCGTTCTGGGAGGGCTGCAAGCGCAAGCAGCTGC
>CAXUCM010000330.1:0-4308 GCA_964249315.1 uncultured Acetobacteraceae bacterium
GGTGGTCTCGACGCCGTTGATCATCGGCCCATCGCCCTGGATCATCGGCGCCGCGAGCGCCAGGTGCCGCGCGCCTCCCACCACCAGCTCGGCCCCGGCGAGCAGGGCGCGCGACGCCGGCGGCAGCGCCTCGACACCGTCCTCGCCGATGCCCAGGATGGCCAGCCAGGGGGCGGCACTCAACCGGGGTGATACCGATGGCGGCGATGCGCGTGCTGCTGCTCGGCGGCACCACCGAGGCCTCGATGCTGGCGCGGCACCTCGCCGGCGACGTCCGCTTCGCGGCGACCTTGTCGTTCGCCGGCGTGACCGACCACCCGGTGCCGCCGCCGATCGCCTGGCGGGTCGGCGGCTTCGGCGGTGCCGACGGCCTGCGGACCTGGCTGCACGCCGAGCGTATCGAGGCGGTGATCGATGCGACGCATCCCTATGCCGTGCGGATCAGCCGCAACGCGGCCGTCGCTGCGGCCGCGGCGGCGGTCCCGCTCTGGCGCGTCGAGCGGCCGCCCTGGACCGAAGGTGCGGGCGATCGCTGGATCCGCGTCGGCGACGCCGAGGCGGCGGCGGCGGCACTCGGCGAGACGCCGCAGCGCGTGCTGCTGACGCTCGGCAGCAAGGGTCTGGCGGCGTTCCGCGACGCACCGATGCACCGATACGTAGTGCGCTGCATCGATGCGCCCGCCCCCGCCCTGCTGCCGCCGCATGCCGAACTGGTGCTGGCGCGCGGGCCGTTCGCGCTGGCCGACGAGACCGCGCTGCTGGCGGCGCACCGGATCACCCGGCTGGTCAGCAAGAACTCGGGCGGCACGGCGACCGCGGCCAAGCTGACGGCGGCGCGGCAGGCCGGCATCGTCGTGGTGATGATCGACCGGCCGCCGGCCGCCCTCGCCGCCTCCGGCACGGTCGCGCAGGCGCTGGACTGGCTCGAAGCGCGGCATCGGGAACGCCTCATGCGCGGCTCGGACCCATCGGCCTCACGTTAGCGACCGGCATGGCGCGGCGCATAGAGCCAGGGTCCGGCGCCGCCGGGACGGGCGATCGTCCGCGTCGCCTCGGTGCCGACCAGCACCAGGGTGCGCATGTCGGCCTGCGCCCCGCTCGCCTGCGCGAGCCCGGTGACCACCACCCGCTCCTCGGGCCGGCTGACCGCGGTCGCGAACACCACCGGCACGCTGCCGGGCAGGATCTCGCGCAACGCGGCCAGGGCGGCGTCGAGCTGCCAGGGCCGCGCCCGGGAGAGCGGATTGTACAGCGCCAGCGCGAAGCCGGCCGAGGCCGCCGCGCGCAGCCGGCGCAGCACCAGCGGCCACGGCTTGAGCCGGTCGGACAGCGACAGCACGCAGAAATCATGGCCGAGCGGCGCGCCGAGCCGGGCGGCGACCGCCAGCATCGCCGACACGCCCGGCAGCACCGCGACGTCGAGGCCGCGCCAGCCCGGATCGCCGTGCTCGATCGCCTCGAACACCGCACTCGCCATCGCGAACACGCCGGCATCGCCCGACGAGACCACGGCCACGTCGCGACCGGCGGCGGCCAGCGACAGCGCGAGGCGGGCGCGGTCGAGCTCCTCGCCATTGTCCGAGCCGTGTCGCACCGCGTCGGGCCGGCCGCCGATGCGCTCGAGATAGGGACCGTAGCCGACCAGGTCGGTCGCATCGCGCAACGCCGCCTCGACCTGGGCGGTGCGCAGCGCGGGATCGCCCGGGCCGAGGCCGAGGATCGCCAGGCGGCTCGCCCGGCGGCTCATCGGGGCTGCTGCCGGCCGGGCACCAGGATCATCGAGAAATAGGGCGCATCCGGCGCCGGATGGTCGATCTCGGCGAGCGGCAGGATGCGCTCGCCCGGCATCGTGCCGTATTCGACGTAGACGGCGCGCCCGAGCAGGCCGGCATCGTCGAGGGCGGCGCGGATCTTCGGAAAGTTGCCGCCGACCTTCATGATCACCGCGGCGTCGCCGAGGGCGAGCCGGGCGGCCAGGCGCTGCCGGTCGAGCGTGCCGGGCAGCACCTGCAGCACGTCGTCGCCGTGGGTGAAGGGCAGGTCGGCGGACGACCAGCAGCCGCTCATCCCGGTCACGCCGGGGATGATCTCATGCGCGAACTCGCCGCGCAGTCGGTCGAACAGGTACATCGCCGAGCCGTAGAAGAACGGATCGCCCTCGCAGAGCAGCGCCACGTCGCGGCCCGCTTCCAGCCGCTCCGCCAGCAGCCCAGCGCAGCGTTCGTAGAACTGGCCGATGTCGCGCAGGTAGCGCGGATCGACCACCGAGAGCTCGGTGGTGAAGGGGTATTCCAGCCGCACCAGCTCGGCGTCGGGGTTGATCCGCTCGCCGGCGATGCCGCGCGCATGGCCGGGACGGCCGCGCTTGGCGAAGTAGGCGACGCAGGCGGCGGCGCCGATGGTCCGTGCCGCCTTCAGGGTCAGCAGCTCGGGATCGCCCGGCCCCATGCCGACGATGGCGAGCCGGCCCCTCACTCCGCGTCGCTGGCAAGCGCGTTGACGGCGGCGGCTGCCATCGCGCTGCCGCCCTGACGGCCGGCGACGATCAGCCAGGGCACCGGGCCCGACTCCGCCAGCGCCAGCTTGGACTCCGCCGCACCGACGAAGCCGACCGGCATGCCGATGATCGCGGCCGGGGGGGCGCCGCCGCGTCCGAGCTGCTCGAGCAGGTGGAACAGTGCCGTCGGCGCGTTGCCGATTGCCACCAACGCGCCGGCGAGCCGGTCGCCCCAGAGCTCGAGTGCCGCCGCCGAGCGGGTGGTGCCGAGACGCTCGGCGAGGGTCGCGGTACGCGGATCGCGCAGCGTGCAGAGCACCTCGTTGCCGGCCGGCAGGCGGGCGCGGGTGATGCCGTGCGCCACCATCTCGGAGTCGCAGAACACCGGGCAGCCGGAGGCCAGCGCCGTATGCGCGGCGGGGACGAAGCCGGGAGCGAAATGCAGCTTCGAGGCGATCTCGACCATGCCGCTGGCATGGATGACGCGCACGGCGACGCGCGCCTCCTGCGCGTCGAAGCCGGAGAGGTCCGCCTCGGCGCGGATGATGGCGAAGGAACGGGCGTAGATCGCGCTGCCGCTATGTTCGTACTGGTAGTCGGTCAAGACCGGTTGCTGCTCCCCAAGCCGAGCCGGCGGGCAAGGTGCTCCGGCGCCAGCCCGTCGACCTGCGGTGTATCGCTCGCCCGACCGTGCCGCACCAGTCCGTATCGGCCGTCCTGGCCGACCAGCGTGATCGCCGCCGGTCCCGGATGGGCGCAGCCCTTGGCGCAGCCGGAGACGTGCACGATGCCGCCGTCGAGACCGGCCGCGAGCAGGGCGTCGGCATCGTGGCGCGTATCGACGCTGCCGCTGGCGCAGCCGCGACGTCCGATGCAGGCGAACATCGAACGGCGCGGATCGTCCGGGGCGACGATCAGCCCGTCCGCGGCGGCACGGATCGCATCGGCGTCGCCGGCGGCGACGCCGGCGAGCAGGATCGCGCGCCAGGGCGTGACGTGCAGGACGCCGTCGCCGAGGCGCTGCGCCAGGCCGGTGAGCCGGTCGAGCATCGGCGCGTCGATACGGCCGAACGGCAACCCGATGCCGAACGCGCCGGCCGACGGCAACCAGCCGACCGCCTCGCCCGGCTCCGCCGCAAGCACCTCCTGCGAAGGTCGGACGGCAACATCCCGGGCAAGCCAGGCGCGGGCGCAGGCCACGGCCGCCGCTGGTGCGGCCGCCGCCTCGCACGGAGCAAGCGGGCTGCCATCGCCGAGGCCGACCTGCCAGCGCCCGCCCGACCCACGCAGCACCACGTCGGCGCAGCCCGGCCCGAGCACGCCGGACGCGTCGACGGCGAAGCCGAACTTGCCGGGCAGCGCGTCGAGGTCGCAAGCCTCGACGAGCGCTGCTTCCAGTGCCTGGGCGACGGCGCAGGCAGCCGCGTCGGCCAGCGGCGAGAGCAGGATGTTGCGTCGCCGCTCCGCCGCCGCATCGCCCGAGGCGAGCCCGGCCGCGACGGCTGCGCGCGCGAACGCCGTCGCCGAGGCCGGCGTCAGGCCGCGAAGCTGCAGGTTGCCGCGTCCGGTCAGCTCGATGACGCCGTTGCCGTGACGATGCGCGCCGTCGGCGATCAGCCGTGCCTCCGACGCGGTCAGACGTGCCAGGCGCGGCTTGACCCGGAGCAGCCAGCCATCGCCGGACTGCATCGGCGCGAACAGGTCGGGGCACCATCCGCGCACGGCCATCGTTTGATCTGAACCGGATGTTGATGGAGAGCAAGGCCAGGGCTCTGCCCTGGACCCGCTCAAGGCTCAGCCTTGAGAATCCA